>MIBM01000170.1:3882-5461 GCA_001830645.1 Spirochaetes bacterium RIFOXYC1_FULL_54_7 | reverse complement strand
AGACGTTTCGCAGAACTTCCCGGGCAAAATCCTGTTCAACCGCCAGATACATGAGGAAGTTCTCGAATCCTGTCAGGCTCCACGCACGCTCGAACAGGGTGGTACCAATTTTGGCAAAAACAGCCCTGCCCGCAGGAATATTAGCTTCCGCCTTGAGCAAGGCCCGTGCCCGTTCCGTATCTGCTACAGGAAACTTGTATGCTCCAAGGACAGGCTCACCCAAAATCGGATTATGGATGGTGCCTATATCCTTATCCAGCCCCGAGCGATCCCAGGCTACACCAAAATCATCGGTATACATACCACGGGCATTCAATACACCTGTTTCGCCGATATCCACCTTCTCACAATAGTTCCCCACCCAGGATCCAAAATCAAGTTCAGCAACGCCTACACGACTGCAAAGCCGGGTCTTGATTTCCCGAGTCATCTCCACTTGGTAGGGAAGATGAGGACCTTTTTGATGCCGGAAGGCGGCCAGAACAGCGTCTCGCTTCATGCTATATCCTCGCTGGATTCAGGCTACCATATTTTTCAATATTTTTCAATCATTTTTAGTTATTTGTGATTGATTATGAATGATTGACTAGAATATATCGATAATCCTGCCAACGAAAAGACAAACACGTTCGTCTTCATAGACCTCGTACGTTCTTTGCCCTCTATTCCTTTCTAATCGGTTTTCTAATCCGATTTTCCAGAACAATCAATACAAGGCATAATCCTCCTGTGGTAGAGAATAGGATCAAGACGAAGCCGAGAGTTTCCATCAGTGCTGGTCTAAAAGCCATCACGCCAGCAAGCAGTATCATAAGCAGTCCACCAGCCAGCTTCAGGTATCGTCCTGTCTTTTCCCCCATTGGGATACGTTTGTAACTGAGCACTGTAACACCGACGACTATCAATTCATCCACCAGGTACACCACAATATAGAGGACAAAGAGAGCTGTAAAAACCGCAGTGGTCGGTCTTGCCATTGCGACCAGATTTAACCAGACCAAGGGAAATCCAGCCGTGCAGGGTAGTTCGATTATGGCTATCCCCGCAGCTAATAGCACCGTAGAAGCAACAAAAAAGGGTATGGACTGATCTGGACCGATAAGCTTTCTGAGCCCTGCACCGAAATCACGTCGATGTTTATCGGAAATCGTGAGCGAGAGGCCTTTCTGAAATGCAAAGAAATCCTTTACGTTCACCGCTCCCATGGCCAAGGCAAACAGAGCCACGGCATAGCGTATCCAGAACACCAGGGACAATATGGAAAGGACCTGAACAATCCCGAGGATGAACAAACCGTAGATTGAGGCGGTAGTGGCAAGGAATACGATACCGATCAGGAGCACCCGTTTCCGCGAACCTGTATGGAGTACCATCCCCAGAAGGAAGGTCAAAACCCAGAGAGAACAAGGATTGACCCCGTCCAGGAGAGCAATGAGAAATGTGGAAAGCGCAAGAGGTAGAGTTCTTGTGTTGATGATGCCGAAAACCCCAGCATCGAGATTGCTGGCAGTGTCCTCTGAGACAACAGTCTCATTGCCATGCTCCCTTCTCGGCAGAGGGTCTCCAAAGGCGTCGATGC
>MIBM01000170.1:911-3816 GCA_001830645.1 Spirochaetes bacterium RIFOXYC1_FULL_54_7 | reverse complement strand
TCCAAGCCCGGTTGCCCAGAAATACTGCAGGAACATTGGGCGAATCAATACCGAACTTGTCCGCCATGTTCTTGAATGCCCGGATGCTTTCGATCCTCCTCCCAACTTCCAGCGTACGGACATCCAGAGAGGGAATTGCAACCATCAACTCTTCCAGGAAAGGTTTCATCCGCGCACAGAGGGGACAGCTTTCCTGCCAGTAAAAATAGAGCACTACCGAGGGGACTTCAGAATTTGTATCAGACGCAACAGATAAATTGGAATCAGCACTTATTGATGATATGACAAATAACAAGGCAAAGGCGACCAATCCTATAGTTCGACTCAGATATGGTTTGAACGACAGTTTTATGTACATTGTAGAGTAGTTTAGCATTACGAAGGAATTGAAACAATTTTTCCATAAAGAGAAAGTGCACAGGCCCACTTTGGTCTCCTGGCTCCTTGGGGAATTACATCTATGAGTATGTATAGATCATACGAGGATCGGCGAATTACTGGTGATGCCTGTCTGCGAAAACACCCTGCCAACGCGCCACTCTAGCAAGCTATTTGGTGGCGGCCGGCAGGAACAGGTCAAGAATAATCAATCCAGAGTTACCTGGTATTACCGAAAAGGTTTACCTCGCATTCATCATCCGCGATCCCCTACTAGGGCAGTTACTCTCATTATTCAGAACCTTTCCATCAAGTAGAATTATCATGACCGGATAAGATAGTCAGGTTTAGGTATCCAGGATTGCCTGGATGAATGATTCCACGTTTTCCCTGGGTGTATCAGCCTGGATGATATGAGCAGGAGCAACCATGTATCCAGTATCCGGTCCAAGTACACGCATGACGGATTTTACATGGGTATACACTTCCTCTGGTGTTGCATTTGGCAGGAGATCCTGTTGGTCGATAGCACCAAAAAACGCCAGCCGATCACCAAAGGTCTCTTTAAGAACTTCCGGTTCATGACCAGGCACACCTGGTTGCACCGGGTTGAAAACGTCCACTCCCATTTCGATAAAATCGGGAATAAGTTGGGCTACTGCCCCATCGCTGTGAAAAATGACAAGCAGGTCAGGGTTGACCGCTTTGGTCTTTGCTATCAGTTCCGTATAGAACGGCTTGAGCTTTTCCCTGAAGGTGTCAGGACTCATGATCAAGCTCTGCTGAGTCCCGAAGTCGTCCCCAAACCAGATTGCATCCACTCCCCGTTTTGCAAGCTCCTGTGCTACACCAAGACTCCAGTCAAGACATCGCTGGAAAAGAGGTTCCATGAAATCATTATCATCCATGAGCGAGATCAAGCAGTGCTCCATTCCCATCAGTTGTCGCGCAAGGGCGAAAATGGTGACCTCACAGTCGCCAATGACAAAGTACTTGTTTCCGAACCGAGCGATATCTCTCTCCGCCCGCACATACCGGGCAGCATCGTGAGGGTCAGGAAAAGTGAAAATGTCAAGTTCGTTATGTGAGGAGATACGGGCCAATGGGTGATCAACAACGTCAACGTACAGCGGACCTTGTCGCATGAGCATCCCGAACTCGTTTCGATAGCTACCATCCGAGTCGTACTGCGCATCAAATCCAGAGCCGGTCTCGGTACCTACTACAATACAATCACTTCCCATGCGGGTACGAAGCTCGTTTGCCGAGATTCGGAAGGTGAGATCCTCATAGTACGCTGGTGTCAGATCAATCGGAATCCCGTGAATGCTGCTGAAGCGTTCAATCTGCGATAGACTCAGATCAAATTCTAGTGGTAGACGGTCAATGTCTGACTGCCTACGGAGTGCGCGCCTCACACGTTCTTTCGATATCATACCCTGCCTCCTCTGGATTTCTGTTGTTTTTATCCGTGCTACCAGCACTGTGCGGATCAGTCGATAAATCAGCTCAATGCCTCGTCATGGGTTACCCCTAAAAGGAATGCGGCCCGCGTCGACATTCGTTTCAGGTCTTTGTGTTCTAAATGAAAACACCTCGTCGAGCGGATAGACGGTCGGCGAGAGATCGGCGTTGACCTCCATGAGATGTGCCAGTTTCTCCCACCAGCGTCTCATGAGTTCCGTCTGACCCATTGTCTTCTTGGAGTTGACGTCCGTCAGGACCTGGCTTGCAAAGAGTGTTCTGGTCCGATCGTCATAGAAGATGGCATAATCGAGTATGCCCGCTTCCTGGAATGCGGCCAGAAGCTCCGGCCAGACGTCTGCATGGACCCTACGGTATTCGTCCAGAGCGCCTTCTTTCAGTTGCATCGAAAAACCCATGCGCTTCATACTATGCCTGCCGTTAGATATCCACCGCCAGCGGCATCCCGCAGTCCTCTTATCACGTCCGTATATGCAGCCTCAGTGTATAGATTCTTCTGCTCTTCCGGATCCGTGGTCAGGTTGAACAGAAGCCCTTCGCTGGGATCATCCAGTGACCAGGCAAGCTTCCATTCTCCGAGCCGAACCATCCGCAGATGGTCTGGACAGTCAATGCCCCAACTCGCAATTGAGCCCAAGGTATATTCTGATACGACCGGCTGCGAGGACGGCTCCAATCCATTTATGATGCTGTCAGAGAGCGGAGTATATGAGGATGCAACCCTGATGTGGTTCATATCAAGGAACGTGGGAACCATTTGCCCCAGCGAAACCGGAGTGCGGATGATTTGACCCGTCACCCCACCGGGAGCCGCAATCACGAAAGGCACACGGGCAACCGGCTCAAAGAAGGTCTGCTTCTGTACGAACCCGTAGTCACCCAGATGAGTCCCGTGATCAGAGCAGAAAGCCACAATGGTTGTTTCCCATAGCCCATTCACATCAAGATAGTTAAGAACTCGTCCAATCTGGCTGTCGACGAAGGCGCACTGAGCATAATAGTGATGCCGGATTGTCCGGATTTCCACCTCCGTCAATCGATC
>MIBM01000170.1:0-884 GCA_001830645.1 Spirochaetes bacterium RIFOXYC1_FULL_54_7 | reverse complement strand
GCCACTTTGCAGGGGGAGTCACCGGAGTGTGCGGGCCGTTGAAGGAGACGCGCAGGAAGAACGGTTCCCGGGGCTGTCGTGATCTGTGCTCGTCCAGCCACGTGAGCGCATCAGTTGCAGCCCGCCATTCGCTCGTCTGATCTTCGTCCTCCGGGAATCGTCCTGCCAGGATCCATTTCGTATACGGAGAGGGGTATTTGACCACACCGTACGCTGCCTCATCGTATCCTTTCCGGTAGCACTCCGGATCCACGGCTTGGCTGTACCACTGGTCAACCTCGGTCTCAAACAGGTGCCGTTCACGGTGACACGAGTAGTGGCTCTTCCCGAAACTGGCCGTCCCATAGTTGGCCTTCCGGAACAAGCCAACAAGTTCATCAGGGATAGGCATCCCTAACTCCGCATTGGACCAGACCTCATGTTCGGCCACGACCCGGCCGGAAAGCATTGAGGTTCTGGCCGGAACGCATAACGGGGCTGGTGTGTACGCGTTATGGAAGACCGTTCCCCGGGCTGCCAATCGATCCAGCGCGGGGCTATGCGCCCAACCGCTATCGTAGCAACCAAGGGAATCACAGCGTTGTTCGTCAGTCATGATCCAGAGGATGTTCATTGCACTCACGATGCTCCCTTCTTAGGGCCGGGGTCGCTCTACACCAGATCCAGCACGTTATACACGACCGCTCCGTCGCGGACCACGATCGTACCATCAATGTAGATGGTTGGTGACTGGATCTCTCCGTCCATATGCCGGGGGCCATGAATGACGGCATCCCTGCGAACATTGTTGCCCAACGCAACGTGTGCTCGATCATGGTGGTGAGTCCCGTCACTCCAGTAGAAGGTGTCGTTGTCCAGGAACGGCGTGGTAACAATACCCACTT
>MIBM01000169.1:1901-2713 GCA_001830645.1 Spirochaetes bacterium RIFOXYC1_FULL_54_7 | reverse complement strand
GTAGCCGCTGGGCTATGTCCGCGGGTAGTGGTAAACATGGGGGGCGGGGCCGAGGACGCGGACATAGCCCAGCGGCTACGTGAGATATCCGCCCGCAATCTGGGCATAGGTATGGAGTATATTGCATATATCATGCGTGATCCGGCGGTTTCAGGTTCCTTCACCCGACGCATGCCCCTTGTGGCCACAGATCCGGATTCCCTGTTCTCACGGGGGGCTTTCGCGGCAGCCGAGCGCATACTGAACGCTCCTGCCCTGCCGGCACCGGGGCTTGAGCTGGATGATGAAGACCTTTATTCGGTTATGGAAAAGGCCATCCTGGACAGCGGAACAGAACGGCTGGACGCATAGTGGGTTCATCTTTCAAGAGTCTTATAGCCATCATCAGCCTTGCGGTTGTATCCACAGCCTGCCTGCCATCGACGGGGCGGGTATCCGGACCGGATCTGGAACAGGTGGCCATGGATGCATCAGGAGTGGATATCCCGGGTGGTGAACTGGATCCATTCATGGTTAAGGCCATCGAGATGGCTGGAATCATGACCAACCGTGCACTGGCCGGTCAGTTGATAATGACCGGGGTGGATGGCACCGGCCGCATACCCGAGCCCAGCAGGCAACTGATTGCCGATCTGCTTCCCGGGGCTGTACTTCTCTTTGGTTACAATATCCCTGCTGATCCCCTGGATCTTGGCCTGCTTGATGATGATCTGCGCAGGCTGGTGCCTCCCGGCGGGCTTATGCCTTTCATTGCAGTTGACCATGAAGGTGGCAGTGTGTTCCGCTTCAAGTCCGGCCTGACCAGGCTGCCG
>MIBM01000169.1:502-1878 GCA_001830645.1 Spirochaetes bacterium RIFOXYC1_FULL_54_7 | reverse complement strand
CAAGTCTTGGTATAAGCATGAACCTGGCGCCGGTCTTCGAAGCCCTTGATGGGCACAACAATGCATTTCTGGGTACCCGGGCCTGGTCTGATGATACTGGCACTGCGGCTGCCCTTGCAGCTGCGTTTGCCGGTTCCTGCCAGGCTGCCGGTGTTGCGGCTGTGGCAAAGCATTTCCCCGGGAACGCCGCGCTTGATCCACATTATGGCCTTCCGGTGCTGGACATAGGCCTTGAGGAGCTGGAATCACGTTACCTGCAGGCCTTTGCCGCAGCAGTGGAAGCCGATATAGCTGCGGTCATGTTGTCCCACGTGCTGGTCCCCGTGATAGATCCGGATCTACCGGTTACCCTGTCACTTCCGGCGATAGGACTGCTCCGTGACAGGCTGGGGTTCAAGGGCATCATCATGAGTGATGATCTTGCAATGAAAGCCATTTCAGGGGACATGACTCCTGGAGCAGCGGCCCTGTTGGCCCTGCATGCCGGTGTGGACTTGGTAATGGTTTCGGGAACCCGGCAGGCCATACAGGTAAGGGACGCTATCGTTGGAGCACTTGAAACAGGGCAACTGAAGAGGGCTACCTTGACAGGATCGGCTGCCAGGATCATGGCCTGGAAGCTGCGGCTTGCCCTTGACCGTGATGAACCCGACGAGCGCGAAGCCAGGCGTGCCAATCTTGCCACCCTGGTCCGGACAAACCGGATAGCCCTGGAATCAATACTAGGCAGATAAAAAGACCGGCTGAACCTTTTTTCTTCCACCTTGCCCGGTTGATGCCGATCATAATAGGGTGAAACGGATACATCCTTCAAAGGTTCTGATGATTCTTTTTTTCACCCTGTCCCTGGTCTCGGCCCAGGCCCAGCAGGATGTCCTTGCTGTTGCACCCACCGATCTGCGTATAGAGCAACGCAACGATGGTGGCTATAACCTGTTCATACGGGCCAAGCCGGGCATGGGCAGCGTGCTGCTCACAGAAACGACCAAGGATCCACTTGGAAAGGCAGACAATTATGCCTACAGGGCGGAGGAGTGGAATCCTGTAAACGGCAACGAAAAGCGCATGCTTGATGGGCAGTTCATCAAGCCGGAGAGCCTGATCTACTCACTCATCGATTCAACGCCGGAGGCTGACCCTGAGTTAGGTCAGGCCTTCCACATATTCATTCCCTGGGTGGTAGCCTATGGCTATCCCTGGACCAGGAATGGCCGGGAGTTCATTGCGGATGGCAGCTTCATAAATATCCGTACCTTTGAAAAACCATATGCCGATTACACCGGAGCCTTCAAGGAAAATCCGTACCGCATAAGCGTAACCCAGCGGCCTTTCCCCCGTCCCGAACCCGAACCTGAGCCCGAACCTGAGCCCGAACC
>MIBM01000169.1:0-465 GCA_001830645.1 Spirochaetes bacterium RIFOXYC1_FULL_54_7 | reverse complement strand
GAGCCTGAACCTGAGCCTGAGCCTGAGCCTGAGCCTGAGCTTCCCAAAGACCTCTCGATCTTCATGTCGGAGACAGTACGTACTTTTGAAACCATAGCTTCTTCCAGCAGTGGCAGCACCCAGTATTCCACCGGGGAGGCAGATATCGTCCCAACCTTCGAGCGCATACTGGATGCGGTGGAAGGTGATACCCTGGATATTGTCATCTGTCTGGATACTACGGAATCCATGGCTGATGATATAGATGCCGTAAAGGCGGCTCTTCCGGAGATGATAGCCAGGAAGATAGCGCGATTCAGTTCCTTCCGCCTTGGGCTGGTTTTGTACAAAGATTATTTCGAAGAGTATGTGGTCAAGCGCTATGAGTTTACCAGCGATATGGGCTCTTTCCAGAATGCCTTGTCCAGTACCAAGGTGCGTGGAGGCAGGGACATACCCGAGGCCGTCTACGAAGCCTTGTACGAG
>MIBM01000168.1:12010-16476 GCA_001830645.1 Spirochaetes bacterium RIFOXYC1_FULL_54_7 | reverse complement strand
CTGGATCTCGTGACTGATGGTCCTGGCTGCCTGGCCCAGGAGGGCAAGACGCTCCTGGCTGCCCAGCCGCTCCTCCACCAGGAGAAGCCTCCTGGAGAGCAGGGTAAAAGCCACTACCATACCACAGAGTAGCACAAGGCCGCCGTAGAGCCCGAGGTTCCTGCGTTTCTGTTCTGCCAGCAGGGTACCGGGGTCGTACCACAGTATTATCTGCCTGCCAGCCCCTGCGTCGGCCCTGGCCAGGCTGGCATAGCCTCCACCACTGACCTGCCGGTGGTACACCACTGCCCTGCCCTCAAACCAGTGACTGTTTGGCTTCTGGATAGCTGGATTCTCGACGAATTGTCCCCCGGAAGCCAGAATTTCGCCGCGTCCACCCATGAAAAGGTATCCCAGGAGTTCATCGGTAAAGTCCGGTTCCTGCTGGTTTCCCAGTTTGCCGACAATATCCACACTTACCCGGTACAACTCGAAGGACATACGCTCGTCGTCACGTTCCACAAGGGACTGTATGAGGCTCCTCCCCCCTGCAAACAGGAGGGCGGCGATCGCAAAGCCTGAGATCAGGGCACCATTTCGTAATGAAAACCGCGATGCAGCCAACGAGGCTCCCTCTGCCGGCGCAAAACCCAGCCTACTGATTCTAGCTTAGCGTTGCACCTGGCGATTGAACGCTGCCAGATGGTTCCGTGAACCCATGAGCAACTGATTCAGGATGTACTGCACATCCTGGTTCGCCGATGATTGTATTGCCTTCTGCAGATCCTGTATATCCATTTCTTCAATATCAATGCCAACGGCAATGGCCTGTTGCAGGTTTGCGGAACCTCTGGCTATCATTTCCTTGTATACGGCGGCCAGTTCGGGATCACGGAAGACTCCGGGAGCATCCGCACCCGGCTTGTCCAGACTGTATCGGTCCAGGAGAAAGGCCATTTGGTCCATGTGGGTCTGCTCCGACCGGGCTATGTTCGAGAACACCGGCAGCCCATGCATTTCGCCCAGCTTGGTATACACATCCCGGGCCAGTTTTTCTTCTTTCCAGATGTACAGCAGGCTGGCAAGCTCTTCAGCCTGCAGGGTGCCAACCGGCATGGCTGCCAGGGCTGCGTGTTCCTGTTGTCCATTGGCCAGAGCAACCCCGCCTAGTCCCAGACCCACTATCATGGCCGCAGCCATTATTACCCGTTTCATCTTCATGATGATCTCCTCTCATAACCCCATGAGCTGGCTCAAGCCGACTCGCACCGTACTGTATTTAAGCCCCTTGCTTTCGCAGAAATCCTTCATAGACTGGATCTTGGACCCCATGGGCAGGCCCAGGACCGATTCAATTTGGGCCTGTGTCAAACCTGCGGCCATCACATCCGCGAAACTGGTCTTGCCCTGGAAGACGAAGCCGGTACCACTTACAGCCACTCCTCCGCCACCACCAGAGGCACTGGCTGTCCCGGGAGCGCTGGCTGTCCCCAGCCCGCTGCCCGTCCCGGGCGGAGTGCTTGTTCCAGCGGTACTTCCAATCCCGGATCCAGCGTTTTCAACAGGCACTGCTACTTCATGATCTCCGATAAGTGCCTCGCTGAACACCAAAGTCCTGCTGGCAGTAGCCTTGCTGACCAGATCCTGGCGCTGATCGTCGCTCATGCCCGCTCCGAGAGTGAGGATCATATCGATGGCGGATTCCGGCAGGCCGGTAGCCTCTTCGGGAACAAAGGGCAGGCCGGTCATGCGGGCTACGAACAGCTTTACCGCATCGGTTCCAATGTCAAGCACACCACCGGCAAGACCAGGCACCTCGCCGTAGACGGTGTCGGCGAACTTGGCGGTAACTCCCCTGGGGTCGGTAGCCTGGATGCCGAAAGCCTCGGCAAGCAAGGCAGCCGGAATCCTGAAGTACGTCTCGATGGTACCAAAGCTGGTGCTTCCCCTGATATCCGCCGGGTCGTACATGCCCACATTGTTACCCTGCCTGATCACCGCAGGTGCCCCTCCGCCTCCGGTGGTCTTCCACCAGCCGAGTCCCTTGGCAAGACCTATGCCGCCAAAAATGACTAGAGGAATGGCTATGGCCACCACGGTATTCATGGATGGGCGACGCATGGTAATGCGACGCATGCTGATGCGATTCATGACTGTGCTCCTTCTTCAGACGTACCACCGGTGAAGGCAGGCAGCTTCCATTCAACAGTCTTTGCCACCGGACAGAACCTGTCGCTGGTGCATTCACCGCAGCTGATGCATTGGTGGTCCAGGATGCGTTTCCTGGTGGATACCTCGATGTTCATGGGACAGATACGGTCGCAGGCCTCGCAGTCTATGCAACTGGACGTTTCACGCTTGATGCCAAAGATTCTGGATATGTTGGACAGTCCCAGGACAGCTCCCATCGGGCAGGCATATTTGCAGAAGGGCCTTTCCATGACTAGGCTCAGGCCCAGGACCACCGCCAGGGCGATGAAGCCGGTAATGGCTACCTCACCGGTCCAGAAGTTGAACAATACATAGTAGGGATCGTAATCCTTGAACACCAGCACACCGGTGGTGGCGGTCATGTACACCGTCCATACCAGTACGCCATATCTGAGGTACCTGAGCCAATAATCAAGTTTTTTAGGAACGACCCGGTTGTATAATTTCGGCAACAGTTTTTTGCCTAGTTTGCCTATCCATTCCTGCAAACTGCCGAAGGGACAGACCCAGCCGCAGAATACCGGCCCGAACAGCACCGCCAGAACCACGGTGAGGCCAAGCAACACCAGAGCGGATTCATGGATCTGCCTGACCAGCCGGCCTGCCGTAGCCAGATGCCAGAGGGTTACCACCCCGCCAAAGGGACAGAGCGCATGAAGGCTGGCACTGCCAAGCAGGGGAATCTGTATCCCCCGCTCCACCAGAGTATGGTTTACCGCACCCAAGGTGATGATGAGCAGGAAGAAAATCTGGATGGAAACCCGGACCCAGACCGATCTGGCTTTTGCTTTCATGAGTACCCCCGCTGGTTATTCAGCAAGGGGCATGCCAAGCGGCACGAAGAAGAGGGATATTTTAATATTTACTTATATATCATATAGTTAGTTGTCAAATATTAGGTGCTGACCATAAGATATAGATAGCAATCCTTGAAGGACTATGCAGATTCCGCGCACTATTTGGATCATTTCCTATCTAGTGGCAGAATCTGCACTCTATACGGTTTCATATAAAAGGGAATCAAGATCGATTTTTTCAGTTCTTTTTGAAAGATTTAAAATTTCAATCCCCACAACCTCATTATTTTTATTGTAATCAAGAATCACTCCGGGAGAAGTTTCTTCGGATTCAAGAACTTTTTCGTCGTTAAGACGAAAATATAGTGCATCCGATTTCTTGTCTATCTTGAGCCTCATAATTTCCCTCTCATCGATCTATCAAAATATGCGGTTACAATATGGATCGGGTTTTTTGAAACATTGACGATAACCCGTAGAATCCGATCTTCATATTCCGGAATGACTCTCAGCCGATGCTGCAGCTCCTTATCAATTCGATCATCAGCTATAAGACTTGGGGTCTCAAGTGTTCTTTCGATATATAAGAGCTTTATTCCTCTTTCAGAAATGACCAATTCAGCGTGATCCGACAGGGAATACTCCATAACCCAACTATATGGTGCAATGTTCTAAAACTCAATATCAACACCCTGATTGCCCCCCCTATACCCAGCCCAGCCAGCCGTATAACTGCAGCACCCCAAGCCCCATCGCCGTTACCAGCACAGTGGATGGCAGGCTGAAGCGCAGGAACTCGAAAAAGCCCAGCTCATGCAGGCCGCGAGACTTCTCGGCTACGATGATGTTGGCAACCGACCCTATCAGCGTCAGATTGCCGGCCACCGTGCTGGAAAAAGCCAGGGTATACCACATCAGCTCGGGCTCGGGCAGCTGGCGCAGGGTGTCCGCGATGATCAGCACATACGGCACATTGGAAATTATATTGGATGCCAGCACACTGATGCCGCCGAACAACCAGATGTGGCGGCCCGAGTTCCCCAGAAAGCGCGTCGCACTGTTGCTGATCAGCGCCGTAGCCCCGGAAACCTGCAAGGCCCCGGTAACCACAAACAGCCCGGCAAAAAAAAAGCAGCAAATTCCAGTCTATCCGTCTTAAAATGGCCGCCTCGTCGCGATTGCACAGAAACAGCAGCAGAACCGCTCCGGCCAGCGCCGTCCATGGCAGATCGGGCAAGACAAAGAAGCCTACCACCACCAGAACGCTGACAAACAAAGTCCGCCTGCGGTACTTCGGCCATGCCAATCCCTGCCCCGGAGTAGTTTGCAGCTCCCCTTGCAGGTTCCCACCCAGCTCTACAGCCCTTTGTCCCGCAGCTTCAGCCTGCCCTTCAGCTGCTCCCCGCAATGACTTCCGGTAGAGCAACAGCAGCAAGCCATAATTCAGGGCCAGACCAATAAGCCCGATGGGCAGCATCA
>MIBM01000168.1:9074-11998 GCA_001830645.1 Spirochaetes bacterium RIFOXYC1_FULL_54_7 | reverse complement strand
ATGACGTCGCCAGGGCTACCAGAAAGGGCAAGGGCGGCAGTGCGCGTCGACGCAGAAGCAGTACCAGCAAGGGCGTGAAAAACACACAGACATTATCGTTTACAAGAAAGGTCGACAGTATCCCCGACCCGAAAACCAGGACAGCCAACAGCCCGGCAGGCCCAAATTGCCGCCGCTGCAGCCAGCTCACAGCCAGATCAAAAAAGCCCGTCTCGGCAAGATGCTCGGTGATCACCATCATGCCCAGGAGCAGGATGATCGTGTCCCAGTTCACCAGGGCATAGGCTTGCTGGGGTCCGATTACCCCGAAAAACACCATCAGCACCGCACCAAGCAACACCCCCGCCGGACGCCCGATCCGGATCAAATACAGACGCCGCCCGGAAATCAGCACATAGGTCAGGGTAAAAATGATGATCGAAGTAAGCATGGACATTTCCTCCGGCTGCAGCATCCCTGCCAGGCGGAACTTATACTACTGATACAGGTGTGGCATGTCCATGCACCGTGTTTTTCACCAAATGGATATCCGATAGGAGAAGTGCCGCAACCCGAACTGAGGGAGCATATTGGGCAGGGAAGACGGTCAACGACCGTCCTTCATGCACAGATGCACAGCCGCAGTCTTGAATGTCAGTGGAAGGGCCAGGATCCTGGGACTGCTACCGACATACTTTGTCGCATCCTGCAAGGCTTCTGCAAAGCTTGACCGGGTTTTGAAACCCATACCCCGCGCAAATCCCGGTTCATAAGCACCTACGCAGTATATTGCCGAACAGTGCTTCTCAGCCAGATGCCCGCAACTCATCATCGAGAAAGCATGATAAGGATGAAAACCGTAATTGAATCGATAGGCATCGATATAGTGCTGCTTCATGGCAAAAGCCTCACCGTGGTCGGCCATGTCCGGCAAGGTCTGATGATAATCCTGCTGGAAAAGATCATAGGTTTCACGATAGGACGGAAATTCCTGGTCATGGAAATAGCCATTGCAGATTGAAGAGAAAATCATCACACAATTGTCCTTCATCACCCGTTTGTGGCGGATGATCTGGGCAGATGCCGCCTGCATGATGAAGATGGGGTTGGTGCCCATACCATTGCCATAATGAAAATTCTGCGGCATTCCAAAAATCATGATGTCATATTTCTGAGCAGCAAATGATACATAGGTCCGCTTGTCGGCTACCGCCCATGAGGCCGGCTGGACTTCCTGGCCATAGCCCGAGAATACCGCAATCTGCCGTGCCTTTGTATCCAGGACAGCATCACACATAAAGAATTTTCGGCCCATGCGCTTTTCCATATGCATACTGATGGTATCGAATTTTCTTCTCATCAGGCTGTGGCTGTTCACCGGTGTAAAATCATCCCGATGCATCACAGCAGGAACATGGTGGCTGGCAATGGACTTCCAGTGGGTGATACCAGTTGCAGTATGCTTGTATCCTCCTGAGTAACCACCATAGGGATTACCCGTCGTATGACCGATGCAAGCCACAAAATCACTCTCAAAGACCTTTTTGTTCATTATGACAGGATTGTGGTCTTCATCGGTGCCCAGATCCACCAGATTGCTCCAATCCTCGCTGTCATGGTTCACTATCTGGCCTGTCCACCAGTACTCATTGAAAATCTGGTCACCAAGTATGCTGCGGATTTCTTCTTTGGTGTTCTTGCGATGCAAACCGTTGGAACAGATCAGCTGGATATCCTTTTTTTCTACCCCAGCCTTGAGGCATTCTTCAAGGATGATTGGTATTGCTGTCTTACGGTGTGAATTGGCTTGGAACCCACCCTTGACCCTGTCTGGAAAGACAATACAGACAGTTGAACTCTTCCTGACCAGCTTGTGGATGGGTTCCATGCCGATAGGGTGCAGGATCGATTGCCTTGTGGCTTCTTCCAGCGCATCGGCCGGGATGCATGGCGGATCAGGTATGGTCTCACCGGGTATAAATACATCGGTCCGATCATCCGGCAATACCGCCTCCATCAATCCTTCACCATATTCGAACTTCACTACCACACGCTGCTCCTTTCACGATTCTTACGGCAACAGGTAAGCATCGATAATCCGTAGACATTCATCAGGATAGAAGCCAATGTCACCCGAGAAACGGGTCAGACCAATCAAGCCTCCGTCAACCTCCGCAATACCGGCAAGCATCCCGGCATTCCCTTCCTTCAAACCGCCACCATACACAACCGGAACATCCACTTCCGATTTGATAAAGGTGGCAATGTCACGGATATAGTCGCTATCCGGCACTTTCATACCAGGACCAATGGCCCACACCGGTTCATAGGCAACTACTACCTGCTTTAGATCGATTCCAGCCAAGCCGTCACGAATTTGCTGTCTTATAACCTCGTATTTCCGCGATTTTTCCTGTGCGGTTTCGCCAACACAGTACAGTATCCTGAGTCCGGCCGCATCAGCCGACTTGACCCGTTCGTTCAGTATCTCCGATACCGCTTCATATCGTACCGAGGTTCCATAACCGATAATGTGCAACAAATCACGGCGTTCCTCACTGTGGCCGACCATAGTCCAGGTGCAGCCAAGTGCTTTCATGGACCTGGCTGTCCTGCCTGTAGTAAATGCACCAAAATTGCCATTCTGTCCGACATCAGAACAATGTACACTCTGGCAACCGATCTGTATCAGAGAAGCCTGACTGCGTTCCGTCATGGCACCCAGCAGATGCGCTTCAGGTAAAAATGCCGCGAGGGAAATGTCATGGTACTTCATGATACCCTCATCTATGCCATTCATGATTCCATGAGACCATTTGGCGGCCTCTCCGCAATCGCTGATTCCACCCATAGCTCTTGGGATATCAAACCGTTTCAGATTTAAAAAAATATATTTCATACCATTCTACCCTTCCACCTGGCTGCTGAATTTGCGGAATGAAGCA
>MIBM01000168.1:2934-9028 GCA_001830645.1 Spirochaetes bacterium RIFOXYC1_FULL_54_7 | reverse complement strand
AACCGCAGGTTGGCGGATTTACGTAGATTTGAAAGTTGACTGATCCGATCAATAGTGGAATGAATGAACGGCTGACCGGAAAAACCCGGTTCTATGGCCATGAGCAATATCATGTCCACCATGTCGATCACCGGTTCCAGCAAGGTCAGGGATTCTCCTGGATTCACGGCAATCCCGGCCTTCATACCTGCCTTCTTGATCATGCTGATGGTCCTGTGCAGAAAATTGGTAGCGCTCATCTGGAAGGTGAACCAGTCCACAGACATTGCGGCAAGGCGCTCGATGTAGTCCATAGGGTTGGTAACCATCAGGTGGACATCCAGTTCAAGGCTTGGAATCCGGCTTTTCAGATCCTGGCAAACCTGCGGGTTCAGACTGAGGTTGGGTACATAATGACCATCCATGATATCGATGTGCATCATGTCCATGCGACAGGCCATCAGCTCCCTGACATCCCTCTCCAGATTCAGCTGATCCGCACAGGCCAGCGATGGTGAATATTTCATTGCAACCTTCTTCTGTCCAGCAAAGGCAGGCACGCAAGTGCCTGCCCGGATGATCATTCAACCATGACCTGGCCATCGGTATTGCCACGGTCTTGTGATGTTGCAGCAAGACTATGCCGGTTCCTAGAATACCGCGTTCGGGTTATAGAACTGGGCAACATTGTCCTTGGTGATCGGGATCTGCTCAAGATAATTCATGGTGGCAGTCTTGCCGGTTTTCAGGTACTCCAAGGCCATATCCAAAGCAGCGGGGAACTCTACAATCTTGCGGACGGTTCCATACAGATCACCGGCCATGATGGCTTCAAGGGCATCTTTCTGGCCATCCACACCTACCACGATCTTGTTGGATATACCAGCATCCTTGAGCACTTTGACCACGCCCAGTGCCATCTCATCGTTGTGGCAGTAGACGCCATCCAGTTCTGGATGGGCCTGCAGGACGTTCTCGAACACATCGACGGCCTGTATCCGCTGGAAGTTGGCTACCTGGTCGTCCACAAGTTTGATGCCTGGATACTCGGACAACTTGCTCAGGAAACCTCCCTGGCGCAATGTGACAGTGGTATTGCCGGCGGGTCCCTGCAGGCTGACCACGTTACCCTTGCCGCCAAGTTTTTCGGCCAGCAGTTTGGCAGCACTGGCACCAGCTGCGTAATCATCGTTGACAACCATGCCCACCTGTACGGACGGATCGGTCAGGGTCCGGTCAAAAGCGATGATCGGGATGCCGGCATCCTTGGCCTCACGCAGAACCCGGACAAGTGTCGGCGACTGATGTGCTGCCACCAGGATGATGTCCACTTTCTTGGTGATCATGTCCTCTATGTCCGCAATCTGCTTGGCGGCATTGAGCTGACCATCAGTTACCATTACCGTTACTTCGGGATGATCCTTCAACCAGGCGTTGATCAGCACGGTACCGGCCTGGCGGATGGGATGTCCCATGAAGGGCTGTGAAATTCCGATCAGGAACTTTTCACTGGCCTGTCCGGCAGTGGGGGTGGTCGGGGCGGCTTCTTTTGTGCCACCGGCAAAGACGACAGCGGCGCACAACAGCAACGCCAGCAGTGCGAAGGTCTTTCTCTGATTCATAAACCCTCCTTGAACAATGCATAACTTCACATACCGTGAAGGAACTCCCGAATCAACCCGCCGGCAGCCAGGCACTGGTCAGCGTCGACGCTTGCTGCTCAGTACTACGGCGAGTATTATGATGACGCCTTGGATGATCTGCTGGGCATAATACTGGAAACCCACCAGATTCAGGGTATTGTTGATGATGCCGATGATCAGAATGCCGATGATTGAAAACAGCACACTGCCGCGCCCACCGCTCATCTTGGTGCCGCCTATGACTACAGCCGCCACGACATACATACCCAGCGCCTGACCGGCTGCAGGATCACCACAGAGAGAGCGGCTGAACGTAAAGATGCCGGCCACGGCAGCCATCATACCACTGAGAACGTAGGCTGTGATCCGGACCAATGTAACATTGACACCGGATATGTAACAAACCTCTTCGTTGCCACCCAGGGCGTAGATATACCGACCCATCCGTGTTTTTTTTGTGAAGATGAAGAACACCAAATAGAATCCCAGTAGTATGAGGAACATCACCGGGACCATTCCCACGCGCACAGACGCAAGATCAAGCATGAACGGCGCCAGATTGTCGACAATCACAGTGCGGCCGCCAGCGATGAACAGCGACATGCCAAAACAAACCACCTGCATACCCATGGTAACCACAAAGGACTCGATCTGGAAATAACTCAGGATCATGCCATTGATAAGTCCGACCAGCGAACCAGCTAGCATCACCACTACGATCATCGGACCAACCGGCCACTCCTGTTGCAGCAATACCGCTACCAGAGTCGTAGACATGCTGACGTTACCAATTATCGACAAGTCAATATTACCTGTCAGTATGACAATGGTCATGCCCAGAGACGCGAAACCCAGAACCGAGACTTGACGGAGTACATTGGTCAGGTTTGTCGTGGTCAGAAAAGAATCGGACAGTGAACTGGCTAAAATGAAGAGCGCTATCAACCCGATGATAGGGCTGAATGTCGCCAGAAGTTTTCGCCTGTTGAAGCTGGCTTGTCCCTCCGCCGGTTTGAGCAGCCTGGCAATGGTTTCCTTTACATTCATGTCAGTGACCTGCTTCCTTCATGGAATATTCCGCAACCGTCTCTTCGGTCATCTCGCCTTGCTGCAATTCCTTGATGATCGTGCCTTCCTTCATTACATATATGCGGTTGCTCAGACCAATGACTTCGGGCAACTCTGATGATATGAGCATGATGGCAATGCCCTGCCTGGCCAGATCATCCAGGATATTGTAGAATTCCTGCTTGGTGCCGACATCGATGCCCTTGGTTGGTTCGTCACAGATCAACAGACTGGATTGCGTCAGCAGCCACTTGGCCAGGATGACCTTTTGCTGGTTGCCTCCGGACAGGAATTGGGTCTCCTGCCGATCGGAAGGCGTCTTGATCTTCAGTTGATCGATGTACTTGTCGATAAGTTGCTTTTCCTGCCTGACATCCACAAACCCGAATCTGGTCAGCTTGTCCAGAATGGCAAAGGTAATATTCTCACCAACACTCTTGTTAAGGATGACACCTGTGGTCTTGCGGTCTTCGGTCACAAAACCCATCTTACGGTCGATGGCGTTTCGGGGACTCCTGATGGGCACAGGCTGCCCGTTGATGTGGATGGTCCCGGCTTTTTTACGGCGGTAGCCAAAGATGGACTCAGCCAGTTCACTTCGGCCCGAACCTATCAGTCCGGAAAAGCCGACAATTTCACCAGCCCGGATATAAAAACTGCAATCGCGTACCGTATCATTGGTCAGATTCTCCACCCTCAGCACCTCACTGCCGACCGGACGGTCCTTTGGCCGGAATACCTTGCCAAGGTCCCTGCCAACCATCATGGAAACAATCCTGTCAATCGTTATGTCCTTGATGTCCTTGATACCGACCAGTTTGCCATCCTTCAGTACTGCCACCCTGTCACCTATCTCCGACAGCTCATTCAGGCGGTGAGAAATATAGATGAATGATTGCCCCTGAGCCTTCAAGGATTTGATGATTGCGAACAGCCGTGTCAGCTCACTGTCAGTGATCGCGGCCGATGGTTCATCCAGAATCATGATCCTGGCACCTACGGACAAGGCTTTGGCTATCTCCACCATCTGCGACTGGGAGGAACTGAGGGTACTGACCAGCTGTGTTGGCTTGATATCCATTCCCAAACGGTCCAGCAATGCCTTGGTGTCATCGTTCAGTTTGCGGTAGTCCACAAAGGCCTTGGCCTTCATGGGAAAGCGGCCAAAAAAGACGTTTTCAGCCACAGACAGGTTGTTTATCAGCTTATGTTCCTGGTATACCACCGAAAATCCAAGCTCCAGTGCCGAAAAGGGGGTTTTGATATGCAGCTTTTGGCCATCCAGGATGATCTCACCACCATCAAGCATATGAACCCCGGACAGGATCTTGATGAGCGTGGTTTTGCCGGCGCCATTCTCCCCTGCGATGCAGAGCACTTCGCCTTCATGCAGATCCAGTGAAACGTCATCC
Source organism: Spirochaetes bacterium RIFOXYC1_FULL_54_7 (assembly GCA_001830645.1). Classification (GTDB taxonomy): domain Bacteria; phylum Spirochaetota; class Spirochaetia; order Treponematales; family UBA12059; genus MIBM01. The sequence continues at coordinate 4,926 of MIBM01000168.1, read as the reverse complement.
AGGGCCAGCACTCCGGGGAACTGCTTGGTTATGTGGTTGACCTGCAGCAACGGAACCTTCACATGATCTCCATTTCTATACTGATATCGTTTTCAGCTTGATTTTACCATGATCTCTCATCTTGTCAACCGGATTTTTGCAGTACACCTCGAAACGCTCAATGCGGGACAAAGAAGATCGCCCAAACTCATATAATCAACATCGAATGACGAGAAACATGGATAGAAACAGCCTAAAAATGATGTCAACCCAGAAATTGCCGGACTATTTTCAAGAGAGTCTCAGAAAACAAAAAAAATATTGACATAATCCGCAAATATGCCCTATCATCCTGCTGAAAACATTTTCAGCAAAAAAGAGGGAACCATGAGTTTTCTGACCCTGAAGCAGTATGCAGCATTCATGGATCATTCCGCACTGTTGCCCACCGATACCAGGGAGATTATCGAAGCAAATTGCCGTGAAGCCACCGACAACGGCTATGCCTGCATTTGTATTACTCCAGCAACATTGACGTGGGTTATGGATTATCTGCGGAAGACTGCACATACCAGCAACGTCAGTGCCGCGATAGGCTTTCCCCACGGCACCACCACTGCCGAAGTCAAAGCATACGAAGCCGCCCAGTCTTGCCGGATGGGGGCCAATGAAATTGACATGGTCATGAACATCAACCGTGCAAAAAATACTGACTGGGACTATGTCCGGGAAGAAATCCAGCTGGTCAGGCAGGCGATGGCAGCGGAACGCCAGGATGCTTTGCTGAAAGTGATAGTGGAAACCAGTCTGTTGACCCAGGAAGAAAAAATCAAAGCCTGTGAGACCTGCATTGCTGCCAAGGCCGATTATATAAAAACCTCTACGGGCTTCTCTCAAGGTGGGGCTACCGTCCAGGACATCCGGCTTTTTGCCGGCCTTGCCGACAAGCGGATAAAGATCAAGGCCTCCGGCGGCATCAAAACAGCGCGGCAGTTTCTTGATATGATAGAAGCCGGCGCCCAGCGGGTTGGCACAAAATTTTCACTGCAGATACTGGAAGGATTGACCCGCGAGTACGGGATCAAATAACGCAACGCATCAGCAAGGGGGGGACAAAGGTGCAGACTCAATTCAAGCTGGCCATCGGCTGTGACCTGGCGGCTTACGACTTCAAGAACCGGATCTATGCAGAATTGCATTCCAGGGGTTATACAGTCACCGATGTCGGCTGCAACAGCGCACAGGAAGGCGACTACCCGGTGTATGCCAGAAAGGTGGCCGAGCTGGTTCAATCCGGGAAGGTCGACAAAGGCATCCTCATCTGCGGAACCGGCCAGGGTATGGCCATAGCCGCCAACAAGTGCAAAGGCATCCGCTGCGCTTTGTGCTACGATATTTTCCCCGCACTGATGAGCCGGGAGCACAACAACTCCAACATACTGGCCACCGGTGCATGGATGGTGTCGTTTGAAAAGGCCATGGATATCATCGAGGCCTGGTTGTTCGGAAAATATTCGCCCGGACGTCATGATATCCGCCTGGACCAGCTGAAGGAAATCGAAGAAACCAGGAATGCCTAGAAAGGATCGGCCCATGCAACTGGCAGCGCTGAAACAGGCAGTCTACGAAGGCAACATGGCCTTGGTAAAACATGGGCTGGTGATCCTCACCTGGGGCAATGTCAGTGCCATCAACAGGGAAGAAGGAGTGGTGGTCATCAAACCACGCGGTATTGATTATGACCTGCTGACCGCCGATGATATGTCCGTCACCGATCTGGATGGCAATTTTGCAGCTGACAACCGTTACCTGCCTTCAGTCGACCTGGATATCCACCTGGAAATCTACCGCAGCTTTCCTGGAGTCCAGGCCATTGCCCATACCCACTCCACCGCGGCTACCGCCTGGGCGCAGACACTGAAGCCCATCCCAGTGTATGGTACCACCCATGCTGATCATTTTTATGGTGACATTCCATGTACCGGGCAACTGACAGAGGAACAGGTGTCACAG
>MIBM01000168.1:0-2644 GCA_001830645.1 Spirochaetes bacterium RIFOXYC1_FULL_54_7 | reverse complement strand
GCGTAGACTTCCGGGTGATCGGCCACGAGGATCGCTACACGCCGGCTGCGGCAGGCGCGCTTGCCATTACGACGTCTCTTACTCTTTGGAAGTAGGCACGACGATGCTGAAACCCTACACCTACGACGACATCATCCATTGGCGCGACAGCTCGACGTTCGAGACGCGGGCCGCCCTCGCTGGTGTGTGGTGGAAGGACGACTTCCTCGGTCGCGCCCTCGACACCACGGTTTGGTGGGCGACAAATGATACAGGTGCCGCCACCGAGGCCGTCGTGGCCGACGCGCCGAATGGCGTCTACGCCCTGGCGCTGGATGCCACCAACGAAATCCAGTTGGCGGGCATCGACTTCGACGACCACCGGCCGTTCACTCTCAACCAGGGATTGATCTTCGAGTGCCGGTTCCGGTTCACGGTGCTGCCGACGACGGGCGTGACGGCCTACATCGGGGTGTGCGGGGATCACAACGCGGCGGCAGGGACGGTAGCGGAAAGCATCTGGGCGAAGTTCAGCGCGTCGGGCGCGATGGTGCTGGAAAGCGACGACACGGTGAACGAGCAGAACGATGTGGCCAGCGGTGTAACCTTGATCGCCAACCAGTGGACGATTCTGCGGATCGAGTGCGAGGACGAAACGTCGGTGCGGTTCTTCGCGGACGGCGTGAGAAAGGCTAGTGCCACTGTCTTCGACATGAGTCAGGTGGCTGCGCTTCAACTCCAACCCGTGGTGCGGTTGGGAAAAGAAGCTGCCACGACCGGTGTCGGCACGCTCCAAATCGACTACGCGACCTGTTACCAGCATCGGGGCGCGACATGAGCCGCCCCATTTTCGGATACCCGATACAGTCCGACGCCTGGGGGCCGACGTACACGCCGACACTCTCGGGTGGTGACTGGCTCACCGCACTCCCGCTTGGAAATCTTCAAGACGAGCGCTTACACGTCCTCGCGCGGAGTACGGACACGGAACTCTCCTCGACCGTGTTTCAGACGGACCTCGGGGTATCGCGGGACGTGCGCGTATTCGGGTTGGTGAACCACAACCTCAGCACGGCGGCCAAAGTCCGCGTCCTCGGGGAAGTGGACGACCTCCTCTTTGATTACGAGGCGGGGAACGATCCCTCGCTCCTCGCGGGTTACGCCTTCTCGCGCGCGGACGCAACGACATGCGCCACCTATCAAGACCGGAACGGCATTGTTCGGACGGTGGCCGCCAATGTATTGCGGGACGCGCATTTCATCGGTGGCGTGCGGACCACGCTCCTGGAACCCTCGCGGCAGAACATCTGTCTGCAATCACAGGCACTTGATGTAGGAGCAACATGGTCTTGCGTCCGCTGTTCGGTGAGTGCCAACGCGGATACGGGGCCAGACGGCATAGCGTCGGCAGATCGATTGATCGTGGACAATACGGCGGCGAGTAGCCACCGAGCTGGGCAAGTTTCTCTGACGATCACCGCGAACGCGAACGTTGCGCTGTCGATCTATGCCAAACAAGGCGCCGGGGCGCAGGGCGTCGGGTTCATGATGCTGATGGCTGATAGTACAAGCGTCGATTATGCGGGCAAGTATTTCAATCTCTTGACGGGTGCGGTGGCCGGAAGTATTACGAACGGCACTGGGACGGTCGTCGGAAGTGGCATCAAAGCGGTAGGCTCAACCGGCTGGTACCACTGTTGGGTCGTGGTGAACATCGGGAACGGCCGCACAAACGCCTACTTCACCATCTACAATGTCAACGCGGCGGTGGATGCCTTCGTGTTCGACGGGGACGGGGCGTCGTATGTATCGCTGTGGGGCGCGCAGATCGAGAACAACGCTTCATTCCCGACCTCGTACATCGCGACGACCACGACCGCCGTCACCCGCGCCGCCGACAGCACGCTCGACTTCTCAGCCGTCGCGGCTGGCACCTACCACGAGAAGTATTACGACCTCGCCACGGCGGCCTATGTCGAAGGGGTCGGCGTGTATGCGGCCGGGGCAATCAATCTCGCAGTGAGTCGCGCCCACGTCCTCTATCGGATCATGACCGGGACACAAGTCCTCGCCACCATGCAGGCCGCCGTCTACGATTCCGGCTGGCTCGATGGCTGGCCCTCCGGGCTCTCCGTCGAGGACGCGCAGGGCTGGACCCCGACCTGGTTCCACGTCGCCTCGACTGCGCAGTCCATGCGCTACCCGTGGGTCCAGATCGACGACTACGCGAACGCCGACGGCTACGTGGAGGGTGGACGATTGGTCGTCGCTTCGGGCTACCAGCCAACGGTCCAGGTGGTCGCCGGAGCCAAGGTGCGCTGGGTCGATCCGTCTATCTCGCAGACTACCGATGGCGGAGCCAAGGTGTTCTACGCGAAGCGCAAACATCGGGAGTGGGCATTGGTGTTCGAGGAGCTCCCGACAGCCGAGATTCGCGACTCGATCCTGGAAATGCACAAACACCAGGGGACCACGGGACAGTTGTTTTTCGTCTATGACCCCGAGGAAACTACGACCGCGCACCAAGTGTCGTTTCTGTGCACCATGCGGGAGTTAGGCGCACTGGAGCAGCGGGTCTATCCCCGAGGGAATACACAGTTCGTGCTTGAGGAGGTGCTGTGATGGCCGGCCATCACCGGGATTGGGCCACCATGACAGTGGCGGG
>MIBM01000167.1:6844-15890 GCA_001830645.1 Spirochaetes bacterium RIFOXYC1_FULL_54_7 | reverse complement strand
GCGATTTTGTGCAGGCGCAGTACGATGAGATGCCGTTTTACAATGACTGCCGCGAGATGCTGTCAGCCATTCCGTTTGGTTTTAGCGTGTCCGAGGCGGAGTGGAAGCTGTACGGCTCAGAGTGGTGGATGGAAAGAATATCCTGCAGAAAGCAGGAGCGGTTCAGCTTTTCACCAAACGGGCAGATTTATCTACTTGATAACCTGGACTCGAAACCCCTCGATCAGCCCTACAAATTCATCGTACATCACAACAACCCGCAGGCGGAAAACCCCTATGGCACGGCGGCGCTGTCGCAGTGTTTCTGGCCGTGGATGTTCAAAAAATCGGGCTTCCGGTTCTGGCTGACTGCCGCTGAAAAGTTCGGCGTGCCCACGGTGCTGGCGCTTTTTGACTGCAGCGATGAGACCATTGCCCGCACCCGCGCGGCCGCATTGTCGGCGGCCCTTGCCGGCATTCAGTCTGATGCGGCGGTGGCCCTGGCAAACGTAAAAGAGGTCGATACCCTTGAGATAAAAGGCAATTTAGAGGGCTTTAAAACCCTTATTGAATGCTGCAATAGCGAGATCTCCTACGCCATCACAGGACAGGCTCTCGCCACCCAGGAAGCGCAGTACGGAACCCGCGCCCAGGGAGAGGTGCATGAGCGGGTGATGGACCATGTTGTGCGCGGCGATGCCCGCGCCCTTGCCTACACGGAAAACACCACCATCGTGCCGTGGATCGTGGAGCTTAACTTCGGGCCTGATGCGCCCATGCCGCGCTGGGTATATGACTTTGAGGAATACGCTACCTGGGAACAGGTGATGGGCGCGCTCGACCACGAGATACCGGTATCAAAAGAGGCGATCTACACGCGCTACAGCATTCCGAAGCCGCAGGATGAAGCTGACGCCTATGTGTATAAAAAACCTGCTGCGGGGCCAGGCAGCCTGATGCTGGCGGACATAACTACAGGGGCCGAGGGGTCAAGGGGCCAAATGTCCGAGGGGAAAATAAAAAGCGCGCAGGATTCGGTTGATATGGCTATTGACGGCCTCTCGCCGGAAGCGCTGCAGGCGCAGATGGAAGGGGTTTTAAAGCCTGTTTTAGAGATGATTAAACAGGGCAACAGCTATGAGGAAATCATGGCAGCGCTGGCCGCAGACAAACCGCGGCTGGAGACCAAAGAGCTTGAGGAAATCATGGCGCGGGCGCTGTTTGTGTCGGATGTGTGGGGACGGTTAAATGCTTAAAAAAGCAGCCACAGAAAACACAGAAACACACAGAATCTTTTCCCGTGAAAATCTGCGCCAATCTGTGGCCATGAAATAATATGCCAGAAAAAATTGATCTTAACTACGCATTCAACCTCGCTCCGGAAGAAGCCATAAATTACTTCAAGGCCAAGGGCTACGCTTTCTCCTGGAACTGGTACGAGGTGTGGCAGGAAGCGCATCAGGCGGCATTTACCGTGGCCAAGGCCATGCGCCAGGACATACTCGATGACATCCGCATTGCAACGCAGCAAGCGCTCGAAGAGGGCCGGACCCTGCAGCAGTTTCGCGCCGGGCTGGAGCCAACCTTGAAAGCAAAAGGCTGGTGGGGAAAGGTAATGGTAGGTGATGCGGGGGGCGGCCAGGTTGTGCAGCTTGGCTCACCGTGGAGGCTCCGCACCATCTACCAGACGAATCTGCAGACGAGCTACATGGCGGGCAGATACCAGGAGCAGGCCGCAAACATCGATGACCGGCCTTACTGGCAGTATGTGGCGGTGATGGACGCGGCAACCAGGCCATCGCATGCGGCCATGAACGGGCTGGTGTTCCCGGCGGATGATCCGTTCTGGGATTCGTTCTACCCGCCCAATGACTGGGGCTGCCGCTGCAGCGTGCGGGCCTTGAGCCCGGACAATGTGAAAGAGCGTGATCTCATGGTGCGAGCGTCAAAAGGGCTTGTACATGAGAAAGAGGTTGAAGTGGGCGGAAAGAAAAAACAGGTTGCGGTCTTCACCGACTGGCGCACCGGGCAGCAGATAAAAACCGGGCCGGGGTGGAATTATAATCCCGGAAAATAGCCCTTCGACAGGCTCAGGGTTAACAGGATTTTATGAAGATTTCTTTTAAACAGACGGAAAACGGCATGGAGATAACGCTGCCGAAGGTGGCCGGGGCCATGCGGGATTTAACGCCCTGCATGCGACAGGTTGCAGGCATTCTCATGGACTCCATGGAGGAGAATTTTGCGCAGCAGGGGCGGCCCAAATGGACGGCATTGAAGGCGTCAACCATCAGGCAGCGAGTTAAGTTGAGAAAGTGGCCTGGCCAGATATTGATACGGTCGCAGGCCGGGCTGAAAGCATCCATCAGCACGCGCTCTGACGCTAACAGCGCGACGATTGGCACAAATAAGGTATACGGCCGCATTCACCAGAAAGGCGGCCAGGCCGGCAGAGGGCGCAAGGTAACCATCCCGGCCCGCCCGTATCTGGGCGTGACGGACAAAGAGCTCGGCGAGATAGAAACAAAAATACTAAATCACGCAACTCAAAACTCATAACTTAAAACTAAAAACTCTCACGAAGTGAGGAGAACATGGCGCAAAAAATGAGAATCCAACTGGCAAAGGTCGGCGTGTACGGCGAGAAAAAAGTGAACGTGACCGCGCAGGATTTAAAGGAGTGCGTGGAAACCTATAAGGGTCCCGTGCCCGTTACCTTGGGGCACGATCTTGCCGACTGGATGCCGGCGTTCGGCTGGGTGAGCAACCCGGCTTTCGCGGATGCAGGCGGAGTTCTCGATGGGGATATGGAGCTGAATGACCTGCTGAAAGACGCCGAGGCATCAGGGCTGTACAAAAAATGGTCGGTCGGAATCCGCAAGGGTCCTGACGGCAAAAAATACCTGCACCACCTGGCCTTCCTGGGCGCGGTTCCGCCGTGCATCAGGGACCTGCAGGTGCTGGACGGCAAGGTAATAAACATGGCCGACATCGCGGAAACGTGGACGTTCGGCGACGAATCAAAACAAACGAAGGAGGATAAGAACATGGAAGATACTGATCCCAAAAAGAAAAAAGAAGAGACCCAGCCGGGCGACGGCAAAAAGCCGGAGAGCGATGAGCAGCTCAGGCAGGAACTGGCCGACAACAAGACGCAGATTGCCACTCTGCTGACACAGGCCCGCGCGGCAAAGAAAAGCCAGCTGCAGGACGCTATCAGCGGCCGCGTGCCGAAAGCCCAGCACGCCCGGGTGATGGAGCTTGCCGACACCCTCGGCATTGATGAATCAATCGAGCTGGCAGACGCCGCCGGCAAAAAAACGAAAGTCTCGGCGTTTGATTTGCTGATCGATATCTTCAGGTCAATCCCGCTGCCGGTAAAGCCGGGCGCGGTTGATCTGGGAGATGCCGGTGACGGGAAAGACAAGATCAATCCCATGAAGCTCGTGAAGTGCATGTAGTAAGGAGCTGACAGCTATCAGCTGACAGCCAACAGCTAACTTTTTACGGAGGATTTTAACCATGCTTAAAAAAACGTTTAACGCCATCTGCATTGCGCTGATTGCGGCGCTGTTACTGTTCCAGGCCGGGGCCGCATTTGCCGACACCGACCGCATCACGTTTCCCGACAGGGAGCTGATATCGGTTCCGCTGTCCGCGTTCACGGTAAACGGCACCGCCTATGTGGGCGTGCTGGCGGTGGACAAGGCCATGACCCTGAAATCGGCCACGCTGCAATGCGTTGTGATCCCGGTTGACGCCGACGGCACCTCGACCCTGGCGCTCACTAATTACGACATCAGCGCCACCACCGGGGACAATATGCTCAGCACGGCGACCGTTGACTGCGAGGCGCTAACCGCATTGACGCAGAGCGACCTTACGCTGTCGGCAACCGCCGCGGACCTGGTGCTGGCTAACGGAGATTTTTTATATGTCACACTGGTGAACAACTCCGCCGCCATGACCAACTGGGAAGGCGCAGTGCTGACACTTGAGGTTGATGTACAGTAACTGCAGGGTCCCAGGGGCCAAGGGGCCAAGGGGCCGAGGGTTCGAGTGAACCCATAAACCCCTTGTCTTCGACCCTGAGACCCAGACCCGAAGGGAACCCTTGAATCCTCGAAACCTTAAACCCTTTTTAGGAGATGAACAATGGCTTTTGACGCAAAGCTCGGAACACAGAGCGTAATCGACAAGCAAATCATCAACGGCACGCACCCGGCCATCGTGCTGCCGCTGGATATGAAGGCAGACAACGGCTCCATCAATGTCGGGCAGATGGTGGCGAAAGACTCAAACGGCGACATTGTCGCCTATGACAACGACATCGAGGAAGATCTCGGGGACGGTGACGCAGCAGTCGAGCGCTTCACCGGCATCCTGGCATCATACCCAGTTGCTCCGGGCAGCGTGAGCGTTTCAGACGGCACGCAGGAGCTGGTTGATGACGGCGAGGGCAACCTGGTGGGCGACGGCGACGGCTACGTGAACTACAAGACCGGCGCGATCAGCGTGAAATTTGCCGCGCCGCCGGCATCCCTGGCCGAAGTGGTTGCCACCTACGCCAACAAGCCCGAAGGCGTGCTGGTGCAGACGGTTGACACCACCAAGGAAACCGTGGGCCGCGTGATAGTGCACGGCACGGTTGTGGCGGCAAACATTCTGGTCGCGGCAGTGGCGGCGGCAGCGGCGGATTTTGCCCGCATGGAACCGCAGGTGTACGCAATATAGGCAGGGTCCCAGGGGCCAAGGGGCCGAGGGTTCGAGTGAACCCGAAAAAACCTTGAACCCTTGAATCCTCGAAACCTTGAACCCTTTTTATAGGAGCTTTTTATGGACATAGATCTCAGATCAGTATTTTCCCCGGCATCGATTGCATCAGCCCTTGAGCTGCTGCCGCCGGTCAGGACGCAAATCATGGACCTCATCTATCCCGAGGCAAAGCGCGTGCAGCACCCGCTGCCGGTGCTCGGGGTGAATGAAATCAGCCGCGTGATAAAAAACATGCCGGTGGTGCGGCGCGGAACTCCGGCCGTGCCCATGCCCTCCAGCACCCAGGCCATCTCCTACATCGAGCCGCAGCCGGTTGATGTGGAGGATTTTGTTACAGCAACGGAGCTGAACAACATGAAGCTCCTGAACCAGGGCGGCATTGATCAGTGGCGAAACAACAAGGTCGAGCTGCACCGCTCAGCCATCCGCGCCACCTGCGAGGCCCTGTGCGGCATGAGCCTCTCCGGAGCGCTGGCCTATCCCATGAAGGTGCAGGGCGGCTATGACACCTACTCGGTATCATTCGGCTCGATCCTCACCAGCAACCCGACCACTTTGTGGGATGACGGCGCAAAAACCCTGGCGGGAATTTTAGCCGATCTCATCGGCTTTGTCACCACGGTGCAGGATGCGGGGGCCGGCTCCCAGATCATCCACCTGTGCGGCATAACCGCGTTCACCACGCTGGCGAACGAGGTCATCAGCCTGTCGGCAAAGGGCAACATAGCCGCAGAGGTAAACGAGAAGGGCATCAATATCGCCGGGTTTGTAATTCGGCTGGCGACCGGGACCTATTACGATTATCTGACCAGCACCACCGTTAAGTTTATCGGCGACAAGGAGCTGTTCAGCATCGCCATTGACGCGCCGTTCAAGTTTTACTATTGCGCCATTGATGACATCGAAGCGGGCCTTTTGCCCATGCCCTTATTCATCAGCCAGGAAGTGAAAAAGAACCCAAGCGGAGTCGAGCTGATAGGACATAGCAAGCCGTTCCCGGTGCCGGTGCCCAAAGCGATCTGCAAATCAACGGTAATAGCGTAACGAGGGGCCAAGGGGCCAAGGGTTCGAGGGGCCGAGTAAAAACCCCTTGAACCCTGGAACCCTTGTCTTCGACCCGGAGGCTCAGACCCGAAGGGAATCCTGGAACTCTTTTTATGACATACGACGATCTCAAAAACGAGTTGTCAGAATATCAGTACGCGGCGCTGACCGGCGGTGACGACGCGGTGGCCACGCGCTGCATCGAGCGCGCGCAGATATGGATTAAGGCCAAGGCGACCAAGGCCGGGATCGCCCTGGCGGACATCGACTGGACTGATGACATCATCGACCAGGCGCTGCTGAACCGCGCGCTCTACGAGATGTATTCGCGCGGTGAAAACGAGAACATCGCCAAAGATAAAAAGGCCAACGCGGTGGAGCTGCTGCGGTCCCAGTGGGGCGCTGCGGTGGACAATACCGACGAGTCAAAAGCTGATGATCCGGGGCCGGCCATCGCCGTGGTTGAGCCCGGCAGCGACAACTGGAACGATTACAAATAATGCAAGAGCATAAAGACCTGTTAACCGCCTATAAAACACAGCTCCCGGCGCTGCTGCCGAGCTTTAAGTCTGTGGTAATACTGCCGTCGTCAGCGTTTGAGCTGGTGGTTTCCCTGGCCGGGAATATGCCGCTGCTGGGCATTGTGCACGGCGGAAAAAAGGGAAACGGCGAACTCGACCCGATAGCTGAATTTAAAGTTAATTTTTTCATTTTCACCGAAGTGTTTTTATCGACCCCGGAAACAAGCGTAATCGGCAGCGCCGCGCTGCCCGGCACGCTCGATCTGATTGATGAAGTATATGACGCCGTTGATGCGCTGGGCGCCCTCGGGGTCGAGGGCGTTATCGGCAGCGGCCGGTCGAGTGATTATCCGGAAGCTGAAATTGCCGTATTTGAAGAATCAAAGCGAATCGTACTGCGCCAGCAGGTGTCTGCCTGGCTCAGCTTTAATATCGAGTAACAGCAGCTCCGGGTCGAGGCTTGAACCCTGGACCCCTTGTCTTCGACCCTGAGGCTCAGACCCGAAGGGAATCCTTGAAACCTTTTTAGGAGATACACCATGGCAACAATAAAAAACATTTCCAAAACAGAGCGCAGCATCGGCAAGCTGAAAATCAAGCCGGGAGAAACCGTCGACGTCAATGAGGTTCTGGCCCGCGAGTTCCGGGACGACCCGGTGTTCCGGGTAACGCTGGACGCGCCGGAAAAGAAAACAGGCAAAAAGGATAAAGAGTAGGCTGAAGGCTGATTGCTGACAGCTGATAGCTAACAGGAGATTTTACTCATGGCCAACGACATACAACGCACAAAAGAAATCGAAGCATTTGTTTTTAAAGAAGCAACCAAGGGCACGCTGGCCCTGGCAAGCTTCGCCGGCTCCACGGCAATCCGCCTGTCAGCGGTGCCGCAGTTCAACCAGCAGCCGGGGTTCACCGAGTCGACCGAGATTGTCAACTCCCGCTCCCGCGCCGACCGCTTCAATGACGCATTTCCCGCCGGCTCCTGCTCGCTGAAGCATTATGCGCGCATCGGCGACGACAAAACAGCGGACCCGGAGCACAATGTGCTGTACGAGGCGGCCCTGGGCGCTAAGACCGCAAATGACGGCGACAAGACGCTGTACAGCCTGGCGGTGGCCAAGCCAAGCGTGCAGCTCCTTATCAAGGAATCGGACATGGTGTTTGCGCTGGTTGGCGCGGTGGTCGACAAGCTCTCAGCCGGCCTGCAGAAAAAAGGCGCCATTGAGTTTACCCATGACATTAGATTCATGCGCTCATACCGTTGCGGCAAGGTGGATTTTGCGGCCGGTATGACCTACACCGCCGGCACGCTGACCATCGTGCTGCCGACAGCGCCGGGTGATGATTACAAAAAATATGCCGCCGGCATGCGCATCAAGATATGGGACGCCTCGGCCAGCGCGTATATGACCGACGGCACCAACGCCTATTTCACCATCGCCTCGGTTGATTCAGCAACCAACTCCATCGTGATCACGGTCATTGTAGACGGCGGCTGGACCCCGGCCACCGGCGACCGCATTGACCCGTGGTACCCGACCGCAAGCCTGCCCACCACGCGCATACTGGAGATGCGCTCCGGCAAGGTCTATAAGACCACGGCCGGCGGCACGGCAACGCCGATCAGGTCATGTGATTTTTCCCTGGCGGACAACGTGCAGATGCTGGAAGAGGAGATCACCGACTCCGGCTATCCTGAGGATTATGTCGAGGGCCAGCGTGTGGTGGACGCCAAGGTCAGCCTGGTGCTGCGCGCGGATGACCTGAAATACTTTTATGACGGAGAAAACAAAACCACCCACGGCCTGTATATTGAGGGCCGCGACCCGAGCTCGCCGACGGTGCGCACCAACGCCCTGCAGCTTGCCATGCCCAAGGCCATGGGCAATGTCCCGGCCCTGTCCGGCGAAAACGTGCGCTATTTGAATGTTGAGTACGCGGCGCTGGTGAGCGCGGCGGTGGAAGACGAGCTGACCATGACGTGGGGCGATCTGACAGCGTAGCAAGGCAAGAGGCACAAGGCAGTAGGCAGTAGTAATTACTATTGCCTATTGCCTGCCCACTATTGCCCATTGACTATTCACTATTGCCTTTTTAAAGGGGAGAACAACATGTCACCATTTTTCAAAGAACATTCATACCAGGATGATGAGCTGCACCCGGTCGACTTTGAATACCCGTTCGTGCAGGATGAAAAATTCTGCGTTTCACTGCTGCCCGTTGACCGCAAGCAGCGCGAAAAACTGATGAAGCAGGCAACCCCGCAGCAAAAAGGTTTCCGCGTTACCCCTGAAATCAACACGAGCCTGTACCACAAGGCGCTGGTAAAAGAAGCTTTTGCCGGATGGAAGGGCCTCACCGCAAAAGTCGCGGAGAACCTGGCGCTCATTAAGCCGGAAGCTTTGAGCACGATCCCGTCCGAGGGTATCTCCTATGACGTCGAGGATGCGGCATACCTGCTCGACCATAATGCCACGTTTAAGCTCTGGATTGATGAGTGTCTTGACCAGTATGAGATATGGAACAAGGCTGAAAAGGAACGCCGCGCAAAAAACTTACCGACTGGCTGACGCTTGAAAAGTCAGCCAGGGATCAACAAGTTCCGGACTGCGACACCTGCCGGGAAGAGCATGCCGGAGATCCGGAAGACCCTGACCTGTTGCCGCAGCCGCCGCCCTGTGAAACCGATATCGGCTGCCCGGCTGCAGAGCTGCAAGAGTTTGAGC
>MIBM01000167.1:4863-6826 GCA_001830645.1 Spirochaetes bacterium RIFOXYC1_FULL_54_7 | reverse complement strand
CTGGACACGGCCCTGGCAGTCTGGGGATATTATCCCGGCATGAGAAAGACGCAGGAGTTGTGGGACGCGCTGGTGCTTATCCACAGCATCAAAACAGCAAAGGACCAAAAGCCCGCGACTGCGGAACCGGATGATGAAGACCCGGACAAAGACGATTTTAAAGAATTTTAAAAGCGCCACAGAAAACACAGAAACACACAGAACCTTTCCGTGAAAATCTGTGCCAATCTGTGGCTGATAAAATACAATGTCTGATCAAAAAGTCTCCTTTACCATAGAAGTCCGCGATGACGGCTCAGCCGTGGTCAAGGGCTTTGAAGGCACCGCCTCTCGCGCCTTCCGCACGACCGCTGATGAGGCTGAAAAGTCGGGCGCGCGCCAGATATCCACGTTTGATAAAATGAAAGCCTCCATGGCCACGCTGCGCCAGCACTGGCTCGCCATTACTGCCGCCACTGCAGGGGCGGTCTATATTATTCGCGACACCGTAAATGCTTTTCTGGAGTCTGACCAGGCGCAAAACCGGCTTGCAAAATCCCTTGCCAATACAAATCAGCTTACCCGGCAGAACTATATCACGCTGCTCGAGTACGCATCAGAAATACAAAAGACGACCAGCATATCGGATGATTACGTCAATGCGCAGATGGCCATCATGCTGTCCTACCGCGACCAGGAAGGCCGCGTCATGACCATTACCCAGGCCATGGCCACTATGAGCGCGGCGGCAGATCTCGCTATCGGCAAAGACATGGACCTTGCCACGGCATCGGATCTGCTGGGTAAAGCCTTTGCCGGGCGCACGGAAATGCTGTCCCGCTACGGCATAGTTCTTTCCGAGAGCATTCCTGCGGGTGAAAAGTTTAACGCTGTTTTAAACCTGATTAATGCCAGCATGGGCGGGGCAGCCCAGGCAGACATGAATTCCTACGCCGGCCAGGTGCGCTACCTGCAGGAGGTGTGGGGGGATGTAAAAGAGAATATCGGCCTGGGCTTTATAAAAATAGCCGAGGCCGGGATATTGGCGTTTAAGTCGCTCGGCTACAGCGTGCTGCAGATTGAGATACTTTTTATCAACCTGTCCCAGAAGGTTGATACGCTTGCCGCAAAAATACCCTTTATAGGAAAATATTTTGCTGAAAAAGCTGCAGACGACAAGGCCGCGCTTGACGCGTTGAGCGTAACCGCTGACGCAGCCATGGCGGACATTAGCAGGCTGCAGGGCATGCTATTGTCCGGCGGCGGCGACCCGACCGGCACCTATAAAAACCAGGCAGCCCTGCAGGGGGTCGGAGACACGGCAAAAGACACGGCAGAAAAAGTAAAGCAGCTTACTGATGAAACCGCCCGGCTCCGCGAGGAGCAGCTTGCCCTGCGCGACGCGCTGATCGAGGCGGACCACGCCATGGTCGAGCAGATAAACCGCGTGGAAGAGCTGATCGAGAAGTACCCGGAAATGGACGCCGCGCTGGCAGCCAGGTTTCGTGAGCGTGCGGCCGCCAATGATCCTGAGAGCATCAAGTGGTATGAGGAAACAGAGCTGGCTCGGATTGAGGCGCGCCGCAAATCAGCCGACGCGCAGATAGAGATTGCCCAAGACCAGTCAGCGGCGGAACAGGAAACCTACCGCGAGACCTCCAGTTTTTTCTCCGAGGTATTTTCCGGGGCACTGGCCGAGAACATCAACTCGGTTGATGATTTCATGGACCGGATAAAAAACAAAATGATATCCGGTTTCGCGGATGTGGTCGCGGCCATGGTGGCGCAGTGGGTAACCGGCATCGGCGTTATGAACGCGAACGCCTCGGTGGGCGTTGATGTGTCGGCAAGCGGCGGCCTGGGCGGCAGCAGCAGCCCCCTGGGATTAATCGGCAATCTGTTCGGCGGCGGTGGGAGCAATGTTTTTTCCGGCATGTTAGGCCAGCTCACCGGGATGAATTCCCTGCTCGACAAGGTCATCGGC
>MIBM01000167.1:3181-4834 GCA_001830645.1 Spirochaetes bacterium RIFOXYC1_FULL_54_7 | reverse complement strand
GCTTCCTGCGGGCGTGGCAGGCCCAACCCTGCCGCCGGGCCTTACCACCCTGGGGTCCTCCGTTGCTGCCATTGGCGGGGCATACGGGCTGTATAGCGCCTATGAATCAGGCTCACCCCTGGGCGGCGCAATGGGCGGCGCGGGCCTCGGCCTGGGAGCAACATCGCTGTTTGCGGCGGCCGGTTCTGTTGTTCCTGTTGTGGGCACCATTGTCGGCGCGGTGGTCGGAGCCATTGTCGGAGCCCTGGGCGGAAACGACGCGGAGCAGGCGCGCATCCGCAGGATGGAGGATTACAACCGCGCCCTGCAAAACACCGTGGAAAATCTCGACAAGATAAATTCCCTCGAGGAGCTGTACGCGGACAAAAAGGCCGCAATGGCTCTTGAGGATACTAAATATATTGACGCCGCAATTTCCTATGGGGACGTGAGCGGCAAGGGCGTTGATGAGCTGTACAACATCGGCGCTCTCTCGAAGGAGTACCGGCTGGCGATAGAGGAGTTCGGCGGCAGCAGCCTGCAGGCGATATCAGTATTTAACAAGATGGATGTCGAATATGGCAGATTGTTCGCGCTGTCCGCCGGGTGGACAAAAGCGGGCCAGACCATTGCCGCTGAGTACATGGCGATATACCAGAAGGTCAGAGAATTGCAGTTAAAAGCAGTGATGGAAGAATTGTCACAGGGCGCCACCACCTTCACCGCCGCCATGGAAAAGATAAACATGCTGGACCTGGGCGAGGCGGAGACCGCGACCGCGCAGTACGGCGCGGCCCTCTCCTTCCTCACCACAAACGCGCTGCCGGCCCTGTCCGGCGAGCTGACCACTGCCCGCGACCTGCTGAAAGAAACTAAAGAGGAGATGGAACAGCAGGCAGACGCGGCAGCCGGGCTCGATGTGAAGGTGCAGCTCTTGACCTCCGACCTGGCGCTGACCGAGGAGCAACTCCGCGCCATAAAAGAGGGCGCGGTTAATATCGACATGATCAGCCTCGCCCGGATGATGGGCGACTGGGACGCGCAGATAGTAATGGTTACTAACGACTCAAAGGAAGCCGTGTCCGTGTGGAAGACGCTGGAAACCGCCACGGCATCGCTGCAGGCATCGCTGGCCGGGGTAGCTGAAAAGTTCAAAGGCATTGATGATGTAAACCCGGCCCTGGTGGAGCTGTATCAGAATATGCAGCTGACGCTGTCCGCGGTCACCATGCTTGCGGAAGCAGCGCAGAAGCTGGAAAAGCTGGACGATGTATTTAAGAGCATGTCGGAGCATATTGAGGCGGCCGACCTTGCCGGCCTGTCCGCCGACCTCGTTGAGCTGACCGACATCGTGGCCACTACGGCGGCCATGTTTGAGCAGCTGGCCGCGACCATGCGCGATATCGGGGCCATGAACGCCGCGACAATGCTCTCCGGCCTCGCCGGACTGCTCGGCCCGCTGGGCCAGATCATCATGGCCGCGCAACTGATAATAGACCTGTTCCTGGTGGGCCAGGGAGTGTTTCAGCGCTGGATGCGGGACATGACGCAAGATGAGGGGATCGCCGACTGGGTGCAAACCAAAATAATTGATCCGCTCAAAGAGGCGGGACCGATAGGAAAATGGCTGGCTGAACAATTTGAGAAAAACTGGTTTGATGCCGGCGAGGAAGT
>MIBM01000167.1:998-3141 GCA_001830645.1 Spirochaetes bacterium RIFOXYC1_FULL_54_7 | reverse complement strand
CAGCAGCAACTGTCCGGCGCTGCATCAGTGTACCAGGGCTATGCCGAGAAGGAGCGCCGCACTGCAGCCGGGTACACCAACGAGACCGATATCGGCAAACAGATAGACGACGTCAACTTTGCCGGAGATCAGGCGTATGCCGCCCTGATGCAGGAGCGCATCAAGGCCAAGTCCGAGGGCCGGGACGATGACGCCGCGCTGATTAAAGAATGGATGGCGACAATCGGCAAGGGCGTAAAGGAAGAGATTGAAAAAATAACGACGGACTGGAAGGACAGCATCGCGGAGATCTCCGAGACAGCCGGGATGACCGCCGCAGAGAAGCAGATGCACGACCTGAACCGGTGGTATGAGGAGCAGGCAAACATTGCGCGTGAGTTAGGCGAGCCACTGCAGCAGGTCACTGATGCCTATGAGGCGCAGCGCAAGGCCCTGTTATCCGGCGTTATGGAAGGCATAAACGACACCATCGCAACCGCAGGAATGACTGACCAGGAAAAACAGGTGTATGCCGTGAACCGGCAGTATGATGACATCATCGACACGCTCAACACCTACGGCGCAACCGCTGAGAATATTGCCGCCGCTGAGCTGGCGCGAAAAATCGCCCTGGGCGATCTGGCGGCGGCGGAGGACGAGCGGCAGCGCCAGGAAATGGAAGCGCGCGCCGATGAGTGGGACCGGATCATCGAGAGCATCCAGCAAAAAATCACCGACCTGGGAAGCAGCAAATATAATATTTGGGCCAACCCGGCACAGATGACTGAAAATTACGGGCAGCAGTTTCAGGCCGCACTCAGCACCCTGCAGGGCTCCAGCGCGGAAGACTTCGGCAAAAACTATGACAGCCTGCAAAGCCTGGCGGACAAATATCTCGAGCAGGCACTCTCAACCTACGGCAACACGGCCGAGTACGCATCAGTGTATCAGACTGTTATGGCCGGGCTCAATCAGGCGCTGGGGCTGGGCCGGGGGCAGCAGACCGAGGTGCTGAGCGAGTACGAACGGCGCTCGGTGACCGCCGCTGAAGATAGCCTGTATTACAACCAGATGATGTCTGATTACCTGGCGACGCTGCCGGACCAGAAAACCGCGACCGACACCACCAACGCCACGCTGGATGATTTGCGCGGCGACATAAGCACTTCCAACAGCAGTTTAAACGGCATTTTAAGCGAGGTTTCAGGAAGCAAAAACTACTACAACGCATTTGTTAACAACCAGAACCGGCAAACCACGCTGCTGGAAAAAATCGAGGCGCGATTGAGCGCGATTGAGGGCGAGACAAAAACAGCGAACAAGAAAAAGGCCGAGGTGGTGTCCGTGCAGATAGACGGCCGCGAGATCGCGCGGGCAAACTATGAAGCCGGTCTTGACGGCTATCGGAACCATTAAGACAATGCCTGAAAACATCACGTTCATATACGACAACCCGGTGGACACGGCAACATTGACTCCCTCCAGCGAGGTGGCAATGATGCCAGCTGAAAACCTGAAGACCCGGCCGCGCACAGAGAAGTGGCGCACCACGGGCTGCGCGTCAGAGTCTCTGGTCATCTACACGCCGGAGTGCCCGCAGATGAACGCGCTGGCAATCGTTGAGCATAACCTCAGCCGCACCGCGCAGATCCGCGTGCAGGCCGCAAACGATAATTCCTGGGCCAGCACCCCGGTAGATGTGACCTTTGACGCGCACGAAGCAATTTACGGGTATGGCGAGGGCGGCTTCGGCGAGGGCGGCTTCGGCGGCGGCCGGGTGTATGCGCCAAATCGGCTGCAGGAACTCGTCCTGAAGTTTATCGATGAGCTGCTCGGCGCTGAGCCGGCTGGATATAAGTATAAAAAAATCACCTTCATAGACCCGGATAATGAGGACGGATATCTCGAGATGGGCCGCATCTACCTGGCCCCGTATTATGAGTCAACGCGAAACTACAATAAGGGCGCGCGGGTTTCCTTCATTGACCTATCAACTGTTGATTATTCAGAGTCCGGCGTGCCGTTCACCGATGAGCGGCCGATACTTTTGGAGGCGCAGCTCAATATTTCAAACATAGAGACAGGTGAGCTGTATAACCAGCTGCTGCCGTTTTTCGCCACGGTAGGCCGGCGCAAGGATTTCGTGCTATGCCTTGACCCGGAA
>MIBM01000167.1:0-744 GCA_001830645.1 Spirochaetes bacterium RIFOXYC1_FULL_54_7 | reverse complement strand
TTCGGCCGCTAAAAATTGAGGAAGGGGGAAAATGGGGTGGAAGTTATCACGCAAAACCCAACCCAAATACAGAAGAGGGATACGAGTTGGTTAGAGCACCAAAAAAAGAAAAAAGAATAGAAACGCCATATTTAACTCCATTGACCTACAACAGAAAGAACCCTCCTGATGACGACACCTTACGCGCATACGGACTTTTGCCGAGTTCGGAAGAACCACCGTATCCTCAACATAATGAGAGTGGAGAAGTAGAGATACCAAGCAGGAGCATAATGGAGATATACGAAGAGAAAAAAAGGTGGGACGCAAACGCCAACCCAACAATGGGGGATATTTTCTGATAATAATTTCAACAATAACGGCTAGTTTTGGCGCGTGCCGGAGGGCGCGTTTTTTGTCCACAGTTGACAGGGCTTTGCCGTTGCTCTAGTATGGTAAGTAAAGAGTAGTAAGTGGTAAGTAATAACTATGAACAAGACCCTAATCAATCAGCCGCAGGTAATTCAAAACCCGCAGATAAACGCCAGACGGGTGTTTGATGCGCTTGATGTGAATGAAGCGACACGGGCGGACTATAAGTATCGCGTGGGAATGTTTTTGGATTTTGTGAAAAACGGGGGCTTCAACCGCAACAGCTTCTTGGAGTTTAAGCGGCATTTGGCAAGCAAGCCGGATTTTTCGGTGGCAACAAAAAATAAATACCTTGCGACGGCTAAAATTTTCTTGAAAGAATTAAACAGGCAA
>MIBM01000166.1:10659-16455 GCA_001830645.1 Spirochaetes bacterium RIFOXYC1_FULL_54_7 | reverse complement strand
GGCTACCGCCAGGAACTCGTCCTCGTTCATGAAGACCCAGTCACAGTAATCCTGGATCAAAACCATGAACCTGTCCCGGAAGGCCGAGGCAATGCCGTGCCCGGCCACATCCAGTGCTATCCTCATGCCCGCCGCCCGTGCCCGGCCGGCTAGGGCTTCAAGAGCTCCCGGTACCGCCGCCAGGAAGCCGTCGAGATATAAAACCGAGTTTCCGGAAAAAAAAGTATCTGGCACGGACTGGGCCTGGAAACGGATAGCAGCTGAGGGACTGACCACCACCGAGCGTCTGCCATCAGGAGCAATCAAGGCACAGAACACACCCGTCGGTTCATCACAGTGCTGCATGGCAACATCAACCCCTGCACCATGGAGATCCCTGGCATAGCGATCGGCATAAGTATCCAGGCCAACACAACCAGAAAAGACGGCCTCGTGCCCAAGATGCACAAAGGTCCTGGCAGTATTGGCGGCTCCGCCTCCAGCACTGATGGCCGGGTCAGGAAGCGCTGCCAGTATAGGCTCCAGGCTACGGTGGTCTACATGGGAGGTTGAACCAATATGAATGCCGAATTTTGACGGGAAATCAGTCTCAACAAAGGCGATGACATCGACCAGCGCATTACCCACACACGCAAGCTTCATGGCACCTCCCCTTTGAACTTGCCATATTCTAGCACGATTTCACCCATACTGTCACCGAAATACCAAGCTCGACTTGACCTGCCCACCCCGAATATGCTACCGTGCCGCCCACGGGCGCTTAGCTCAGCTGGTCAGAGCGCCTGGTTTACACCCAGGATGTCGGGGGTTCAAATCCCTCAGCGCCCAAAAAATCCTGTTCGCTATCGCGGACAGGATTTTTTTAATGGGGCGCTGAGGGATTTGAACCAAGGCACCGTGGCGAGCGAATGCGAGCCCGAGGCGCATGGATGCGCCGAGAGGTGCTGAGGCGGGCTGACGGGAGCGCACACGATGTGTGCGACCAGAAGCCAAATCCCTCAGCCCCATGGATAGATCCCTATACTTAAGACCTGCTTTCAGAACAACCCGCCGTGGGGGAGGATGTGAAGAAACACATGTTTAAAGCATTTCATAAAATATATCTATTTCAACATCTGTTGAAATGAGTAGTAAAATGAAATTATCTTGCATGATTTCAGAAAATATGCTACTTTCAACATAGGGTGAAACCAGTGAAAATAGCGAATGAGGCAGATTTCATACAAAAGCTCCAGGCGGAAATACTGTCGCTTTGCTCCTCTATCCCGTTTCTTACAATTCATTCAATCGGAAACGCTTCACCGGTTCCTGGAGTCCAGGTGGATTTCACGGTAAAGCTGGATGCGGGTGATAGTTCGTGGATGTGGATTGTAGAAAGCAAACTGTGCGGCCAGCCACGGGAAGTCCGTTCGGCTTTGTTTCAATTGAAAAACACCCTTTCCGCTTTCAGTGAATCAGGCCGCTATGGTATTTTCGCTGCGCCTTACCTTTCGGAAGAGTCAAGAAAACTGTGCGTACAAGCGGGAATGGGGTATGTGGATTTATCAGGCAATGCTCGCCTCTGTTTTGGTACTGTATTCATTGAGACGCGATCGAAGGACAATCCTTATCGCGAAAAACGCGTTTTCAAGTCCTTGTTCAGCGCCAAGGCAGGCAGGATTCTATCGATCCTGCTGACACCGCCTTTACGCCCCTGGAAGGTGAAGAAGCTGAGTATTGCCGCAGGAGTGAGTCTTGGCCAGGCAAGCAATGTCAGGAAACTCCTTTTGGATCAGGAATGGGCTGAAGCGCGCAATGAAGGGCTTATTCTCCTGAAACCCGAAGAGCTGGCGAGGGCATGGCAGAAAGCATATAAGCCTCTTTTGCATTCGAAAGACACGTTCTATACAATGCTGTCAGGGAATGATTTGGACGCTGCCGTTCGGGCAGCTTTCGTCGAACCAGGCTATGATGCCTCTGCAGCGCTGGCTTCCTATTCCGCCGCGCGTTGGTACGTCCCGTATGCCCGACATGCAACGCTTTTCCTGTATGCTAACACCAAAGGAAAGGAAATCCTCAAGCGCCATTTGGGATTGCAGGCCGTAGAACGGGGCGGGAACGTGATTGTGCTTGAACCACGGGAAGACGCTGTCTTTTCCGGGCGGGTGGAAGCCGCGCCCGGTATCTGGTGTAGCGGCCTGATCCAAACCTGGCTCGATTTGAGCGTCGCTGGCGAACGGGGGAACGAGGCAGCCGAAATCCTGTTGCAGCAAAAGCTTAGTCCTGGATGGAAAGAGTCGGATCGATGAACGAACCGGATACCGTCATAGACTATCCTGAGCGCGAAGTCAGGGCCGTGCATGCCGTCCTGATGGAGCTTGGTCAAGTACTTGGATCATGGCGAGATAAGTTTGTAATAGTGGGAGGGGCAGTTCCCTGGCTTCTGCTAGAGGGAGCAAAGCCTGAGCATATAGGAACAACCGATATCGACCTTGATCTTGACCCGTGCGCCCTTACGGACGGGGAATACGCGACACTCATAGAAGCTCTCGAGCAGAAGGGCTATGAACGCGGTTCGCCCGATTTAAAACCATTTCAGTTGCGCCGGACCGTTCGGGTGGATAACGGCTCCCCGATCGGTGTCTTGGTCGACCTTTTAATGCCGCGTAATGCCAGGGGCGATGGTAATAAGGAAAAGCTTGTGGAAGGCTTACGAGTACAGCGGGCGGACGGATGCGATATCGCACTTGATAATTGGGTGATGAAGACTCTTGAGGGGAAAATGCCTGATGGACGGGATAACTCCGTAACCGTGCAAATTGCCACTATCCCAGCCCTTCTTGTCATGAAAGGTTACGCTCTTGTCGGGCGCGATAAAAAGAAAGACTCGTACGACATCTATTACTCTGTTCGTCATTATGTCGGTGGTACGCCCGCTTTAAGTGCAGAATGCGCAAAATTGATCGAGAATGCCGTCGCCCGTATTGGATTTGGGCATATTGCCGGTAAGTTTCGTCATTTAGATGATTTTGGACCCGTAACAGTCCGGAAGTTCCTGGAAGAGTCCGATGCTTTAGGTGGGATGACCCCCGATCAGGTGCAAACAGACGCCTATATGCGGGTTTTCGCTTTGCTCAAGGATTTAAAATTAGTCTGATCAGAGGCACGGCATGATTCGCCTTTTGCACCGAAGACCAGCTTGTCAAACAACCCTCCATTATCAACCAAAACTCTCCAACCCCATATTCTCCTGTACCTGGTCATGGGCAATCAACAGGTACTTCCAGGGCTTCTTACCCTGGCTTCTGTTGAATCGGTAGCATGGCTGCACCATTGTTCAGCCATTTATCGGCATCCCGTTCCAGGATGATGGCAAAGCGCTGTTCGGAGTTGCCGTCAGTCATATGCTCAGGACCGGTCCGGAAGGTTTGCCAGGTATTGAGGCTCAAATCGTTGCTGGGAAGAAGGAAGTAATATCAGTTGATAGCCACCCTGCCAATGGAAGGGTGGCTGTTGTACTTACTGCTTATCCTTTGGTGGGCAAGGATCATTTCCTGGCGGTACGGTATCCTTTTCACGGAAGCGGCCATCCTTGCCTTGGATAGTCATCTCTCCACCACCTGAGTTTTTAAGATTCTGTCGGGCGGTATCTATTGCTTCCTTTTGAGTGGAATAGACGCCCTCGGGGCGTCCTGCGCCATTGCGCTTATTTGCCCACCCATTGGGTGTTTGATAGATCGTTCGATCCTGTGGCTTAGACATGTCTATACCTCCTTGTCAGATCCATGGGTTGTCTTGCTTTTTACAATAAAATCACACCATCGGTTGTAGGCTACTACAGCATTACTACCATGTATCCATATGATGTATAAAGTACTAATACGAGTTGAACATAGTCAAGACGCATATCAAACTATGTGATTAAGTTTCTTGCTTGATTTCAAATAGTATGCTATTCTTTTAATAAAGGAAAGGAGGTTCCCATGGGTATCGAGCATATTGGTGGTAACATTCGGCGCTTGATGAAGATCCGCAATCTGACTATTCCCAAGCTAGCCTCCAAGTCGGAAATGGGTACTGCAGCGATATCAAATCTCCTGAACGGGAAGGCAGAACCTCGATCATCGACCCTGATCAAGCTTGCCAATGCTCTTGATGTACGATTCGAAGCACTCCTTGTCGATACTCCTCATCTTGAATCAATCCGCTTCCGGACTGCCAAAACCCTCAGTGGCCGGGAGAAGGCCGAGCGCGACCAGATAAGAATTGAAACCGCTACCTGGCTTGCCAATTACCGCTATCTCGAGCAGGACCTCGGACAAGATCTCCCTTACATGCTTGAAGACATCATAGGTAACAATCCAGAGATCGCAGCCCGGGAAGTACGGGCAAAACTCAATATTCCTCTCACTGATCCGATCCATGACATTACTGAACTTATAGAATCAGCCGGTATCAAGCTCAACATACGTCCTTTTGGTTTCAAAAAGACTTTTGGCTTGTCCGTAGGACGCAGTGATGGCGGACCAGCTATCGTTGTCAATGCCGAATCCGGTATTTCCATTGAGCGGCAGCTTTTTACCATTGCCCATGAGCTTGGGCACCTTATCCTTCATAAGACTTCATACAAAGCGCTGGAAGATATCGAGGATGAAAATGAAGAGAAAGAAGCTGACCACTTTGCTGGCTGCCTGCTTGTCCCGAATGAAGCTTTGCAAAAGGAATGGGCCGGGAGCAAGGGCTTAGCCTTCGTGGATAGGGTTCTGCGCGTGAAGAAGGTCTTCAAGGTCAGCTACATGACCATTCTTAACCGCCTGTATCAGCAGGGGTATTCCTCTTCTTTCAAAGACCTGCTCATTGGTTTCAGGATGGACTACAAGGCAAAATACGGCCATGATCTTAAAGGTCATTTTGAACCCTCAACCACTTCCGAGCTGGAATCTCTTCCTGTAGCACCCGAGGATCCGCAAAACCTCGATGTGAGCGATTTAATGGAAGAGCGCTATTCACGCCTTGTGCGGGATGCCTACGAGCAGGAGCTCATCAGTCTTGGCCGGGCCGGTGAAATGCTTAACCTCTCAATATATCAAATGAGAACCTTGGTACGGTCATGGCAGGTGCCTGCCTGAGTGTGCTTGAGTCTTTCAAAGAGTTGCTCGAATAAAGACAACCACCAATTTCACCCCCCAGGGCCTCGGAACTCCAGCCATCAACCAAAGCTCTCCAGCCCCATATTCTCCTGCACCTGGTCATGGGCAATCAACAGAAGCCAGGGCTTCTTGCCCTGGCTTCTGTTGATCTCGGTAGCATGGCTGCACCACTGTTCAGCCGCCTTCTTCTTGGCCAAAACCACAGGATCGTTGAGCTCGTTGCGGGCTTTGGTTTCGACCATGGTAAGCGATCTATTAACCCATTCTTGATACAATCCCAATCCGTGCGAAAGTCTTTCCATGGAGGATCAAGATGGAGAGACACGAAAAGCGGGAGCACTGGCAGAAGGTGGTTGCTGACTGGAAGATCAGCGGGGATACGAAAAAGGATTTCTGCCACAATCAGAACCTGGCGTACGCTTCATTTCTGTACTGGTGCAACAAGCTTGGTGAAGATGGAATCGAGTCTGGTCAGCAGGTGCGTGCCGTCCAGATCAATCCTGCTGCCTTCCTGAGCCAGAAAGCAGCAGAGCTGCTCAAGTTTGCGGGAAGCTCTTTTTCAACACAGGGCATCATGATACCGGTCAACGGAGGGAAGGGCACCATCACCGTCCAGGGAATGGTGACGGTGGAAACCCTGGCCCGGATCCTGTCAGCCTGCGGCGGA
>MIBM01000166.1:9148-10620 GCA_001830645.1 Spirochaetes bacterium RIFOXYC1_FULL_54_7 | reverse complement strand
GAAGATGCTCAGGCTTGAAGAAGGTGACAGGGTCTGGCTGATCCTTGGCAGGACGGACATGCGGAAATCCATAAACGGGTTGTCGGACATTGCAGCGAACCAGCTCGGACTCGACGCGATGAACGGCCAGTTCTTTGTCTTCTGCGGCAGGAGACGGGATACCATGAAGATACTGTACTGGGATAAAAAAGGTTTCGCCATATAGTACTTATGTGAGGCTTCACATAATGGTACAAGCGCCTCGAATCCGATCGCTTCTGGTGGCCAAGGACCGAACAGGAAGCCCAGGCCATCAGCGGCGAATAGCTGGTCTGGCTCCTGTCAGGTCTGGATATCGGCCAGGCACACCAGGTCAGGCAATTCAAGATATAACTGCTTATTGGTATTCAAAAATAACAGAAGCCGTGGTATGATACAGCCCATGGACAGCTCAGTCATCGACATGTTGAACATGCACCGCACCGAAACCCTCGGCCAGGATGGCTTCGGCCAAGATGGCCGGAAGAAATCGATGCTGGGAACCATCGACAGCCTTGAACTGGTCTTGAAGTCCATGCAGAACCAGCTTGAAATTGACCACCAGATGATCGTCCAGCATGACCGGCAGCTCGCCGAAGCTGCCCTAGAAAACAGGCTGCAGAAGGAAAAGCTGACCCTGCTCGAGAACGAGCTCCAGCTGCAGATCAGCAAGCGGTTCGGACACAGCACCGAGCGCTGGACCCCTGACGAGAAGATCCAGGCGGATCTCTTCGACGAGATAGAAAAGGCCATCGCGGAAGCGAATCCCGACCAGGACGATGACAAGGTACCGGACACAGCCGCCAGTGTGGAGTTTCCACCCCATAGACGGAAACAGCGGAAGCAGCAACCCAACCGGCCTGATGCCCCAGCAAAAGGACGCAAACCCCTGCCAGCCCACCTCGAACGCAGGGAAAAGAGGCTCGAGTTGCCCAAAGCCGAGCTGGTCTGCGATTGCTGCGGCAAGGACCTGGTACTGATCGGCGAAGAGACCAGCGAGGGCTTGTGCACAGCACCGGTGAAGCACTATGTGGAACGGACCATCAGGCCGAAGTAAGGTTGCAAGGATGGCTACAGTGGCATCCACGTTGCGCCGGTTCCGGTTCAGGTAATGCCCAAGAGCAATGCCTCCCCCTCGCTGCTTGCCCAGGTCATCGCCTCCAAGTTCTGTGACGCCTTGCCGTTCTACCGGCAGGCCAACATCATGAAGCGTGATGGGATAGATATCAGCCGGGCGACAATGGCGCGGTGGGCATGGGAATCCCACCTGCAACTGCTGCCGTTGTTCAACTTGATAAACACCCTGATCAACACGGCTCCCGTCAAACAGATTGATGAGACCAGGATCAGGGTGCTCCATGACAATGAAACCGGGGAATCACTGCCAGGCAATTCATGGATGTGGTGTTCCGCAGCCCGGATTCCCCTTGGGGATGAAGCCGCCGGCGATCAGT
>MIBM01000166.1:6313-9128 GCA_001830645.1 Spirochaetes bacterium RIFOXYC1_FULL_54_7 | reverse complement strand
TTTGCTGGCGGGATTCAAAGGCGTTTTGATGAGCGATGCCTACGCGTCATACAGTACGCCATCCCGGCAGGCCGGCATAGAACAGGCAGCGTGCATGGCCCATGTCCGCCGCAAGTACCACTTAATTGGAGGTTCCTGCAATGAAGCGATTTACCGTTCTCGTTCTGCTGATCTGTATTAGTCTGGCCAGCGCCATGGCCCAGCCCGCATCGTACCCTTTGGCCAATAGCAAGGTGCTTAAAATCACCAACCTGCTGCAAGCCCGTTTCCACCCCATGTTCAACAATGAAGTTCTGGCAAACCAGCTCAGCCAAATCTCGGAACGCTTTGACTTGGATACCAACTTTGAGCTGGCCTTGAATCCTTCCAATACCTGAATCTTTCTGGTGATGCAGAGCATCCGAGTTGCACCGGACAACAGCTATTTCCGCCCGCAGGAGAGCAAGGGCGAAATAACTCTATCACTACGGGCTCATGCCAGCACCATACAAGCCATAATCCTTTGGTTGCTTTCCTTCACTAATAATGCCGAAGCCCCGCAGGAACTACGTACCTTGCTGCTGTCCGCCGCCAGAACCTCAACCCGCTTTGTCGTCGCCACCGATGTCGCCGATGCCACCATCGTCATGTCCGGCAGCTACGACACATCCCCTTCCCGAATCAACTTTGACCAGTCAGTACAGTACCACGATGTCTCCAAGGCCATATTCACGACTATCAATATGCCGAGGATACCAGCCATACTAAACCTTCTGAGCAATGCGGATATCATGACGCTGGAACTGCCGGAAAACCCGGCCAACCCTGGGGTGCTGCGAGATTTCTTGCACTTGCTTAAGATATACGGGCTGAGATGACACCGGATCATTTTAAGCACGAAAAACAGCAGCAAGCCCTTAAGCAACTTAAATTACAGTGAACATTCCCGGATCGTGGCATTGCAGTCCACTCCTGACGGCATTGTTAAGATTCGCAGATGCAGGACCGGATTCCCCCAGGTCATGCACTGCGCCAACGTACTGGCTATATACTGAAACAGATGACTGACTGGTATGCCCACAGTACCGAAGAAAAGAGTTCACCCATTGGTATCTGGGCATAGTAGATTTTCAATATAGAATCCCGCATATACTCAGATTGCCATTTTTGCATTAACAGTGTAGAATCGTCCATGACGATTGTTTCGATTATTCAAAAAGTGAAGATTTGACCACTGATCTGGAAGGATATATGGGTTGGTTAAAACTCAGTGAGAAGACTCCTAGTTTACAGGCTACGGGAAAGACTCTGGTTTTCGCTTCCACAACCGTGTCGATCGTAATAGGGCTCATAACCATACCTTTGGTAATTTTAGCTGTCTCGCTGCCATCAATTCGAATCTTATCCAAAAGTAAACTGCAGGCGATCAACTCCGGAATAGTCTTGATTCTATCAGAAGACGATTCAGAATCATTGGATAATGCAATTCAACAGATTACAAAATCACTCGTTGAAACCAACATAAGAATGGATACTATCAGCGCACTACAGAAAGTCCGCAATAAGGACGAAGCCAGGGCTATACTCAGAGCTGAGGCAAATTCGATCTCGACTGTAGAACATTCGGTGACATCTCAAATTATTACTGTTTCCACCATACTCATTATCAGTGCAATGTGCGCAATGATTCTACCCAGTTTACGCATTTGGAGCCTTTCGAAGAATTATTCAGCAGTTACTTTTGGTGTGGATGCTATTCTATCAGCAATTGAACGTGCTGTTGTAAAGAGCAATACTTCGACGAGTGGGATTACCGGCTCATGGGAAGAATTACAGAATGTTGTCAATCATGCAAATTTAATAATAGACGAACTCTCTTACAACCGGGAGATTTCTGATGCAACCCAAAATGAGGCAGATTTAGAATCTGCACTACATACACTCCAGCCAAAGCTTGCCCAAAAACTACCGTGCGAAAGGCTTGCTGTTGCTTTTGTAGACCAATTTGATGGTGTAGTAGCTGAATTTGCAATTTCCAGTTCCCCAAAGGTATTTTTGCAGACAGGTTATTATCAACAACTTTCCAAAACCAGCTTGGTTACTGTTGCAGCTGAAAAGAAACCTCGTATTATCCATGACCTCATCGAATATTATGCAAAAAGGCCTTCGGAAGCTACAAAACTCATACTTGATGAAGGGTTTCTCTCCTCTTTGACAATACCCCTGGCATCTGGAACCAAATGTGTAGGTTTCCTGTTCCTTAACGCAAGAGAGCGAGATGCATATCAGGGTAGCCACATACCCATGGTTGAGCGGATTATTTCCGCGTTAACCGGTCCAATTTTTCATCATTACATAGTTCAATTGATTCTTTCTGAATCCGCACGAGGATTTATTAAGGCAATGGGGAAAAAAGACAACGAAACCAGTGAGCACCTTTCACGTATGAGCCGGTATTCTCATTTAATTGCACGAAAGCTGGCTAAGGATTCCCAATACGCCCCGGTATTGAAGTCAAGAGTCGTGCGTGAGATTTTGTGGTACTCTCCTTTACTCGACATAGGCAAGATCGGAATTCCAGAAAATATTTTGTTCAAACCAGGGCCACTGAATCTGGAAGAATGGGAAATAATGAAAACCCATGTTACCCCTGGTGGTGATATTATCCGATCTTTGAATGATGGGCTTACTCGTTATTTACCAAAATCTCCATTTAGCACTGCCCTGGAAATTGTATGTGGGCATCATGAAAAATGGGACGGAACAGGTTATCCACATCGGCTTGCGGGGAATGCCATTCCAGTAACTGCAAGAATAGCGGCGGCGGCGGATATCC
>MIBM01000166.1:0-6285 GCA_001830645.1 Spirochaetes bacterium RIFOXYC1_FULL_54_7 | reverse complement strand
CAAAAAAGCCTGGTCTCTTGATGAAGCCTTTTCACATTTAGCAAGCATCAGTGGTTCACATCTGGATCCTCTTGTGTATAAGGCCGCGCTGGAATGCCAGCCAGACTTTGAGAAAATATACACTGAATATATTTAATATGGCATACAGAATTTTGCATTATTTTCATTTGGTACTAATTAAGTACCTGACGTTACTTTCTTGATGCAACTATATAAATATATCTCGATATATATTATATTGGTAATTCTTACATTGGGGGAATGAATTGTATATAAATTCGTATATTCTAGTTAGCAGTACAGTTGTATGTATTACTATTGCCATCGTTTATTTTATTGGATTCTATAGGCAAAGATCTTTTTTTACCAAAACTATCAATTCTTTTACTGAAGGTAATATACCTGCAGAGTCAAAACTGAGCAAAATAATAATCGACACACGTAGAATCGTGAATGCTTCCAGAAATAATACATCTAAGCTATCAGAAAAATTGGAAGCTGTTCTGATTTCTATTATGAAAATCAAAAAAGAATCAATGAATATAACTGAAGCCAGTTTTCAGTTGGCAAATGAAATTGAACAATCAGCGACAATAGCCAATAAATTAAGTGTGAGTGCATCAAATTTAGCAGAGCTAGCACTACAACAATCGGCTGTAGTCGATCAATCCTCTGCGGCAATAGAACAGATGTCAGCATCCGTTACGAATATTGCCAAAGTGATAGTTGAACGTAAAAACGCTAATCAAATATTAGCCAAAAAATCTCAAGAGAGTGCCAATTCCGCTTCATATATATCCAGTATGATAGCTGAATTCGCTAAACGCGCTGAGCAAATGGCCGAAATAATCAATGCCATACATGATATTTCTGATCAAACTAATTTACTAGCTATGAATGCCGCAATAGAAGCCGCACACGCCGGAAGCGCTGGCCGAGGTTTCGCTGTGGTAGCCGATGAAATAAGAAAACTCGCAAGAAATGCTGGAGATAAGGCCAGCGCAGTCGATTCATTGCTTCTTTCCTTTAATGAATCAATTACCGCAGTCCGCAAAGCCGGAGAACAGGGAATTAATTCCTTTACAGAAATTGATAAAATTGTCAACGATACGATTTTATCATTTGATGAAATCGCTTTTGCTATTACTGAATTGTCGGATGGAAACAACGAAATAGTCTCAGCGGTAACACAGACAAAAAATGCTGCTAGCCATTTAAAAGATGATGCAAATAACATTGACAATGCAGCTGCTTCAATAGAAAAAGGAATAGTTGCAGCCCAGAAGCACGCTAATTCTACAAATGATCTGGTAACATCGCTAGACAGCGAGATCATTCAGCTGAATCTATTGTTATTGGACGCTTCAAAATTTAATACGGATAATGGTAAATCATCGAATGAAATAATAGAAAAGATTTCTCCCATAAAAACCAATGATAATGAGCAAACAATACTTACAAATGAGCTGGATATAGCCACAGTGCGTTTGCAGCATAAGCAATGGGTGTCAAAAATCCTGCTCCATAAAACCGGTGTACTGCATTTGGATCCTGTGCTTGTGGCTGATTCTCATTCATGCGATCTTGGACTATGGTTATATCATGGTGGTGGGTTGAAATCGCTGGAGGGTCGAGTGGATACTGAAAAACTTCAAGAAAACCACGATAAGCTTCATCTTCTGGCAGCCAGACTCATAAAAGAACATAATTCTTCTGACTATACTTTGGAGCAGCAAATGTTAACCGAGCTTGAAACATTGGCAGAGTCAGTTGCTGCCTGCTTGTCAAATATTAATAACTCAATAAAACTACATATTTAACTTGAAGAGGTAAGATGTCACATAACCAGATTGTACACTATTCATATGCTTCAAAGATGAGCGGATAACAGTGCCTGTTTGCATTGCAAAATATTTAACCCTACTGGGTTTATATGACGCATGCAATCCACATCAGTAAACCTTCTGAGCAATGCTGGCATCATGACACTGGATCTTCCGGAAAATCCGGCAAATCCGGATATCTTTCGGGCTTCCTGCTAGCTGCTGAAGGCCTATTGGATGGTGAAGACAATAGACTATCCTGGCGATACCTGTTCCAAAAATCCTTAACCACGGCCGTCTTCGCAATCTACCAAGCATGATGGCGTTGGGTTATTTTTTCTTAAAAGTCCGTCAGCTAAAAACTCTCCAGCCCCATATTTTCCTGTACTTGGTCATGGGCAATCAACAAATACTTCCAGGGTTTCTTGCCCTGGCTTCTGTTGAACTCGGTAGCATGGCTGCACCATTGTTCTGCAGCCTTCTTCTTGGACAAAACCACAGGATCGCTAAGTTCGTTGCGGGCTTTGGTTTCGACCATGTAAATGGTTTTGGAGCTTTCAGCAACAAAGTCTGGCACATACTCCGAATGCTGGTTTCCTTCCTGATAGATGATCTGGAATTGGCCTTTGGCAGGCTTGAGCCACTTATCGGCATCCCGTTCGAGGATGATGGAAAACCGCCGTTCGGTATCGGAGTCGAACTTGACGGCAGGATACAGGCAGCGCTGGAAGCCGGTAAACATGATCCGGCCTATCTTGGATTTGTCGAAATCGCTGCGTCTGAAGTCCATGGACTCGAGCCCTGTTTCAACCAGGTTGGCACTTTGCTTCAAGGGGGTGAAGCCGCGGCTGATCCTGACTTCAAAGCCTGTGTCTGACACCTTGCGGTGCTCCCTCATCTGGGCGGCAATGAAGGCTACCAGGTCGTTCTGATGGTACTGCAGTATAGTGCGCACCTCCTTGTCGTCAGCAAGGTAAGAGCGTAAATGGGTAACCACCTGGCCAGAAAGATCATAGAGCAGGTCAGCATGCTCATCGTAGCAGATATCCGCCTGGTCTATCAGTCCGCGGATAAGGTAATCTTCCAGCCGGGCTTCGCTGCTACCTGCCCGGTTGAAGCTCAGGATGTGCTGTTCGTTGGTACGCAGGAACTGCATCAGGAGGTCCCGGGCAACTGGTTGATAGCGGATGCTTGTAAGATCCAGCTGGAATCTGGCGAACTGGACCGTGCTGCCTTCCCGGGGCAGTACGATGATGCGCGGGATGTCGATGGTTCCTTTGATGACGGTTTTTACTACTTCCTGAACCAGCTTCTCTGGTGCCGCCAGGGGTTCCATTCCCTCCAGTTCAGCCTGTACGCCATCGTAGCGGCGGCGTGCTTCGGCGACGATGGTAGCCTGTACCTCCGGCTTGGTCAGGTCGGTCGAGGATGCCAGATCCTTGCGTTCAGAGATTACCGCATACACCGTTGCCTTGAAGCGCTGTTCCTGGACGCTACCGGTTTTCATGGCCGCTTCCAGTGTGGGGGCGGTTACCACTGTCTTGACGCTGGCACTCTGGTTTCCCGGTTCCAGCTCAATTGCCCGGAACTTGAGCACCGAGTCACCCCGGTTGGCTTCGTCGATAATAGCCTGGAAGGAGTCGTGGGCAATGATGTTCAGGGTATCAACGGCCTG
The DNA here is from genome assembly GCA_001830645.1 of Spirochaetes bacterium RIFOXYC1_FULL_54_7. GTDB lineage: Bacteria > Spirochaetota > Spirochaetia > Treponematales > UBA12059 > MIBM01. The sequence continues at coordinate 2,787 of MIBM01000166.1, read as the reverse complement.
GTCGCCGGTACGCTTGCCGTAGGGCAGACGCAGTCCGCGCCCCATGGACTGTTCCACCAGGGTTCTGGCATTGGCCGCGCGCAGGGGTACTATGGTATACAGGTTGGTAACGTCCCAGCCTTCCTTGAGCATGTTGACGTGTACCACAATCTCGGTTGGCTCATCAGGGCTTTCCACAGCCAGGAGGCGCTGGATAACCTCTTCCTTCTCCTCTCCCCCTTGATTGGAGTGCACCTGTATCACCTTGCCAGCATACGAACCGGAGAAGAACTCGGTAGACTCCATGAATTTCTGTAGTTGGTCGGCATGGCTGGTATCCCGGGCTACCACCAGCATAAAGGGTTTGACTATGGGTCTATCATTCTGTCTGGCCCAGGTTTCCAGATGCACCTTCGTATTTTCGTGTACCCGGATTCCGTCTTCCAGTTTGATTCTCTCCAAAGCCTCGGGACTCACCTGGTCGGCCCGGAAGTTCTTCTGGGTTACCACTGCCGGTTCCTTGACATAGCCCCGGTCCATGGCATCAGCCAGCGGGAAGTGGTACATGATGTTCTGGAAGGCAATCTGGTTCTGCCCCTTTTCAGTGAAAGGGGTTGCAGTCAATTCCAGTCCTAAAACCGGCTTAAGTTCGTTGATAGCCTTCACACCGGCACTGGCCCGGTAGCGGTGGGACTCATCCATCAGCAAGACCAGATCCGGCAGGTTTGCCAGGTACTCAAAGTAACTTTCCCCGATATACTCAGACAAACGCTTGATGCGCGGTGACTTGCCGCCCCGCACCTCGCTGTTGATCTTGCTGATATTGAAGATGTTGATCTGGATGCCGGACTGGAACAACACCCCGGCGCGTGCTATATCGGCCCGCTCGTAGTTGTCGCCGGTAATTATCTGCGGCGGGTCCTGCACGAATTCGGCAATACCCTTGAAGACATACTTGGGCATGCCTGGTGTAAAATCGGCTATCAGCTTGTTGTAGATGGTCAGGTTGGGTGCCAGCACAAAGAAGTGGTTTATCTTGTGTTCCAGATGCAGGTAGCTGATGAAAGCGCCCATCAGGCGGGTCTTACCGACACCGGTAGCCAGGGCAAAGCAGAGGGACACGAAGTCACGCTCGAAGTCCACGATCTGCGGAAACTCGCTTTGCAGCAGCTTGAGAGCGGCCTGAGGGTCAGTCTCCTTGGACGGAGGCACCAGTTCGGTTATGCGGGCCAGTTTCTCCAGGGAAATCCGCTGGGGTTCGCGCAGGGAAAGACGACCGGATATGGTGTTTACAAGGCGATCAGTCATGGTAGGACTCCAGTTTCTTGCAGTGAACGGCATTCATGCGTCGCCGCCTTTCACTACTGCCCGGTACCGCTGGTCTGGATGATTGGGCACATCAGGGTAGACGAGTTCAAGCCGTTTTTCTGCCACCAATACTTTTATAAAATCACCTATCGTGTCCTCTCTTCTGTTGAGCACCCGAGCTAGTTCACGCTTTGACATTGAACTGTAGTTGCATAACGCGATTATGGCATCCCTGCTAGCCTTGGGTTTTGCCCTCAGACCAAGGTTCGCAACCATTTCTGCAAGTTCGAGGGGTAATACAGTGAGGTTAGGGGATAAGCCTTCGAGGTTGGTGGATAAGCCTTCGAGGTTGGAGGATAAGCCTCCGAGGTTGGGGGATAAGCCGTCGAGCTTGGGCACCAAGGACTCAAGGGAGCGCACAAATTCAGGCCCGCCCTGGTAATAGGTAGCCATTCCTTTGCCTTTTTGAATGAGAACACCGGTATTACGAAGTCTGCGCAGGGCAGCTGAGGCGTGCAGTGTATCCACTTTGTTTATACTTCTATACGCGGCATTGCTGATTGCCCCGAATTCTTTAAGGAAAACCAGGGCTCTGGCGTCTTCGGCACTAAGGTGATAGTGCTTGAACTGTTCCAGCCAGGCAATATCATCGGCGTCCATGAAATGATGGGTAAGCAGGGTGAGGACGAAGCTGTCGGCGTCCCGGTTGGATTCAAAAAACGGGCTGGAGAGGTTGGCACGCTCCATCAGCTCCTGCATGACCCGGATTCCGGAACCTTTGGTCTCCGCCAGGTTACATTCATGAAGAATGGCGGCGATTTTCTCGTTGCGGTTCACCGACCCGGCCTCGCCCAACTGGTCATCGGGTTTCAGCGAGCAGCCCGGATTACGGATTTCCAGGCGGTTTGAGTAGCGTATGATCTGAACTGGTTGTCTGGTTCGATAATTGCGATGCATCAGGGCATTGACCACCGCTTCGCGTATCACCGCGTCCGGAACCAGCGGAACATCCTTGCGGTAGACGCTGTCTTCCATGGCAAAGGCCCGGGGTAGATCATCCAGCACCGCAGCAATGACCCTGGGTATGAGAGTCAACAACGGACCACGCATTTCGATAGTCTCGAACCGGGCGTCTGGATTTTCCACCCAAGCCCTGCCAGCCACGCGGATATAATCGACGCGCACCATGGGAGCAATTCTACGCAAAGCCGCATCTTTGGCAAAACACAGCAGACCGCACATGGTGGGAGTATAGGTTCCGTTGACATTCCGGGTCGCGGTCCCCAAGGCGAACAGCAAATCCTCTCTGGTCCAAGTCAGCTCCGGAGCCGCCGGGTTGATTCTCTCGCGGCGCTGACGGTAAGACTGTACGGCTTCTTCCGCTATGTCAAGATCGATCGAAAGCTCGTCCAGAACCAGATCTTCGTAGGCTTTGTGTCCCCTGCCCTGGTAGAGGAGCACGATATCGTCCTCGGTGCAGCTCTGGTCGCTTGATCCGAT
>MIBM01000165.1:7552-9168 GCA_001830645.1 Spirochaetes bacterium RIFOXYC1_FULL_54_7 | reverse complement strand
CTTCTGCCTGATAGGGCTTGAGCACGCATCATCGTTTACCGGCGGTGGTGGGGCACTGCTGTTTGCCCAGGCCAGGCGTGATGCCCAGGTCTTGCGCAATGTGGCTGATAAGCTGACAGCGGTGGAGTTGATGCCGGACATGAACGCAGCTCTTGCCCTGTCCCAGCTCAAAGATCTGGAGAAGTTCCTGGAGAAGAGGCGCGGCTTGTCCGAGTTGTACAGGCAATCCCTGGCCAGGGCCCACAAAAAGGCCTTGGCCCAGTCTGTCGATGGAACCCCAGCCTGTTTTGGTTGTGTTGTTGTCCTGGAATCCGGTGTCAAGGATGTAAGGGCCTATGCCAGAAAGAAAGAAGTGGATACAGTGATGGCATTCGATGGTTCATGCGTTGCTGCCGGGCTTGTACCTGTCGGTCTGGCTCCTCAGGCAGTATCGCTGGCAAACAGGGCTTTGGCTTTCCCCCTTCATCCCAGGATCGGAAAGACGGCAGCCCAGAAGATAGCCAAGGTGTTGGCTACTCTTCCGTAGTTGTGGATCCGATTGTGAGCGCCTTGCCTGGCCATGCGGTAATAATCGTAAACACCCATAAGAACGGCTCAGGAAGAATGGCAGTTGGAATTGCCGCCGCTCTCGGAAACGAGGGCTGGACCAGTACCATATTCAGTTTCCTGGGCAAGCCTGTGGGGGACCCGGATCTGTCCGGAGCATCTATCGTACTGACCCTTGGGGGCGACGGTACCGTGTTGTACAGTGCCCGCGCTGCTGCTCCTTTGGGTATTCCTTTGTTGCCTGTCAATCTAGGCAGTCTCGGGTTCATAGCCTGGGTCAGGCATTCCGAATGGTTGGAAAGGTTCAGGGACGCGGTAGCCGGAAGACTACCACTATCCAGCCGCTTCATGCTGGATATCCAGGTCTTCCGTCTTGGGCAGCGGGTAGCTCGGTTCAGTTCGATGAATGATGGAGTCGTTTCTGGAGCGGGTCCGGCCAAGATCGTCAAACTGAGCATGAGCGTCAGTGGAGAGGCCCTGGGAACCTACCGTTCAGATGGCATCATCATCGCAACGCCGACGGGATCCACTGCCTACTCCCTGGCTGCCGGGGGGCCCATCCTGGATCCTGACATGGACGCCATGATACTTAATCCCATCTGTCCTTTTACCCTGTCAAACCGACCCCTTGTCGTTCCTGGCGATGAAACTCTTGAAGTCTACGTGGAACGGGAGCAACGGGAAAAGATGCTTCTTACCGTTGATGGCCAGGATTTTTTCAATCTTGAAGAAGGGGATCGCGTGTCGTACCGCAGGGCGGAATACAAGGCCCATCTGTACTGCCATGCCCGGGGCTCTTTCTATCAAGTGCTGCGCGCCAAGCTGAACTGGTCCGGGGGACCCGATGCTTGAAGAACTGTCAATCCGGAATTTCGCCATTGTAGACCGTCTGTCTGTCCGCTTCAGCCCAGGGCTGAATGTACTGAGCGGTGAGACCGGAGCAGGCAAGTCCATCCTTATCGGTGCTCTGGGTTTCCTGCTCGGTGCCAAGGCTGATACAGGTATAATACGAAGTGGAGCCGACGAGTGCCTGGTTACCGGCATGATACAGGTAGGATCAAATAACGACG
>MIBM01000165.1:3433-7464 GCA_001830645.1 Spirochaetes bacterium RIFOXYC1_FULL_54_7 | reverse complement strand
CATCTATATCCAGAATGTACCAAGCCTCCGCCAGGACCTGGTGGAACTGGCTTCACTGCTCCTGGAAGTACACGGCCAGCGGGACGGGCAAGCCTTGTTGCGGCGGGAGAGGCAGAGACTGATCCTTGACCGTTATGCGGGTATAGAAGAGGAAGTGCACGACTACGGTACGGTCTACCAGTTATTGCTGTCAAAACGCAAAACCATGGATGCCTTGGCAGGATCTGCAGCTGAACGGGCAAGGGAAATAGAATTCCTGCTCTATGCCGTGGAAGAGATAAACGGAGCCAGGCTTGTACCAGGTGAAGAGGAAGCCCTGACTGAGGAAGAGAGGCTCCTTTCCCAGTATGAAAAAATGTTCTCCGCCCTGACCCAGGCCAGGGACTTGCTTGGTGACGCGGACGGGGGGGTGGCAAAGTTGCGCAAAGCCAGGCTGCAGCTTGAGACGGCCTCCGGCATAGATGGTCGTCTTTCGGAATTTGGCAAACGTATCGATGATGCCTATTATGAAATCGAGGATGTCTGCGAGGCCCTGAGATCCCATGCGGATCTGTTGAGTTTTGATCCAGGCCGGTTGGAGGTTGTGGAATCGAGGCTGGCGGAGCTTCAGAAACTCAAGCGCCAGTATGGTCCGGCCTTAGTGGATGTACAGCGGTACCGCGATGAATCCCAAGTCAGGTTGACAAGCCTGGAAAACTGGGAAGAGGACAGGGAGAGCCTGGCCCGTGAAATTCAGGTGCTTGAGAGTGATGTACATACCAGGGCTGAAGCCATTTCAAGCGCCCGGGCCAAAGCCGGGGAGGGCTTGTCCGCCTCGGTTGCAGGAATAATGGCGACTCTGGGCATGCCGGCAGCCCGCTTTGCCATCCGGCTTGAAAGGAAACCTCTAGTAGATGGCAAAGTTGTTGTAGGTCCGTACGGCGCGGACGAACCTGAGTTCCATGTCTCGGCCAACAAGGGTGAGCCACTGCGGCCTATCGTCGATGTGGCATCGGGAGGTGAACTGTCACGGGTGATGCTGGCCATCAAGACGGTGTTGGCCAAAGCGGATGGGGTGCCGGCCATGGTCTTTGACGAGATTGACACGGGTATAGGTGGAGAAGTGGCAATTGGTGTCGGCGAGCATCTTTCTGCCCTGTCTGAGGGCAGGCAGGTTTTATGCATAACCCATCTGGCGTCTATAGCTGTTCGTGCCGATAATCATATCAAGGTCGAGAAGCTCATTGATGGCGAGAGGACAATAACCAGGGTCACAACCCTTTCCGGGGACGACCGGGTGCGCGAAATCGCCAGAATGCTGTCGGGGGACGCGGAATCCAGAACCTCCATCGATCATGCTGCGGACCTTATCCGGAAACACGGGCGGGGATTGTAATGCCAAAAATCAGCCAGGAACAGCGGAACCGATATGCCGCCAAGGTCAAGGAACTCAAGACCGAGTCAGACGCATTGGTGGCAAAGGAGCAAGGTCTTCTGAACCTGCTCAAGCAGCCAGGTGGACAGGGACTCGGCTATGTGCGCATTAAGCTTGCCGAGGATACCTTGGCCTTGACTTCGTATCATATTCTGGTCAATACCCTTTCGGTTTCCTTGCTGGGAATAAAAAACGAGGATGCCCTGGCAGAGGCACGAAAGACCATCATGAGATGCATAAAGTACCTGGAGGAAATCGTGAGTCCCTTCGTGGATGCGCCTTTCTCGGAGTACGAGAAGAACCTTGAGGCCATTTCCGAAGTATCATACGATGACAGGTATTCACTGATCCGGAAGATCGGCTTTGCCATCCGGGAGATTGAAGAGGGGTATGGCAGCAATTCAAAGTGGAAGTGGTCTTTTGTGGAGCTCTGGGGCAAGCATGCTGCCGTTGCCAAGAACCTGCTGAATCTGAAACAGGCCTTTCAGGACATTGATTTTTCTTCACCACATCGCATCATAGTGTCGGCTTATGTCGGCTTCATCAAACAGCAGTTCCAGATGACCGCCGACCGTTACCGTGAAAAATACGAGATGTTCTCAAACAAGATGGATGATTTCAAGCAGGCCATTGTCTTCCTCAATGCCCTGCGCCGTATACACACCGTATTCGGAGAGCGCACCGAAGCAGAAGAACTCAAGAAGAAGATAGATATCTGGGCTGCCAAGCTGGAGAGCGACCAGAAAAAGCGGGAAGAAGAAGCCAGGAAGCACTGAGTGGAGCTGTGCCCTCGGCCGACATACAGTCAGTCTGCGGTCAGTCTGCATCATGCGTAGATAGTTCATGCAATGCATCGAAGGGCATAAGGGTGCCCATGGTGGTATCCACAACCCCACCCGTGGCTCCGCCGAATCTGACAGGAAAGTCAGGTGCTACAAACTCGCTCAGGAACTGTCGGCATGCGCCACAGGGACTCACGGGATAGCTGGCATCCGGACAAGCAATGGCCAGGGCCGAGAAGCGGGTCTTGCCCTGGGACAGGGCCGAAACGATTGCTGAACGTTCAGCACAGATCGTCAAGCCAAACGACCGGTTCTCTATATTGGCTCCGGTGACCACTGATCCATCTTCACACAGCAAGGCTGCGCCAACCCGGAATCTGGAATATGGAGAATATGATTTTGTCGCGGCTTGATTTGCTAATTCGAACAATTTATCTGCATCCATGATAAGCTCCATGCTGAAATGATCCCGTCGTATTGACCGATGGGGATATTACTATATACCATTTTATTGCACATGCAAAGAATCATGTCCGGAGGCTTTGATGAACGAGCAGCTAGAGCGCCATCCTGTACTCAGGTCCCTTGTGTGGTTACTGTGCGTGCTGGCATATTTCTTCGTGGGCGCAGAACCTCTGGCCAAGGAATATACGCCCAGGCCGATCTGGCGCACTGCCCTTGAACGTGTAGTGAACCCGGAGGTCTTACCGCTTGGCTACGGATTTTCAACAGGGGATTGGTTTGGCTTCATCTCCAAGGCTGGCAGGCTTGGTCTGACCGATAAAGTGCCAGGTGGTGCAGCTGTTTCTGACTGGGCCTTTGTGACCAGCCCGGCAGACGCTACACCAGGTAGCCTTCGTGAACTCAGGGGAACCGATGGCGGTATACTTGGATCTATCGATGCAGGTCTGGCCTTCTTCTCCAGCGGCCGTTTGTTCTCCGCGTCCATGGATGGTACTACCGTATCTTCCAATGGAAAAGACGGGATGCCCATCTGGAACCATGCCTTTCCGAGCCAGGTGTCTGCCTTTGTAGCCAATGAAGATATAGTAATCGGAGGAACCGTGGATGGATGGCTTGAAGCCATAAACAACCGGGGTGAGCGTATACTGCGTTTTGCCCCGGGTGGAAGCCGGTTGCCGGTCATTCTCGGGGTAGGGGTGTCTCCATCATCATCATGGATCGCCATGATCAGTGGTCTGGACGCCCAACGCTTGGTTGTACTTGGTCGGGGCAAGAGCGATTACCGGGTTGTAAGCCACCGTTACCTTGAATCAGCGTATCGCGAACCGGCCAGGGTTGCCATCCTGGGAGACGATCGCCATGTGCTCTATCGTCAACCCGAGGGTGTAGGGGTGTGGGAAGTTTCCGGCAAGACCGATGATCTTCTGCCCGTCAGAGCCGATGATTTTGAGGTATACTTTCATCAGGAACAGGGGTTGGCCTATCTGGTTGCCAGCTATGCCGGTAAATCCGAGTTGGTAGTATTCAGGCCTCCGGCCAAGCTGCTGGGCAGGATTGATCTTGGAAAAGGTTTGAGGGTGGTCAGGATCGATGGATCGACGGCCTACCTCACTGCTGCAGAAGCCATTGCCAGGCTTGATTTCATCAAGGAGTGAGGATGCCAAGGTATCGCAGTGTGGTTTTAGCCTGGATTTTCCTTGGGATGGCCGGTTCTGTTGCCTTTGGTCTTGATTGGCCTGCTGATGCTGGTCTGTTCAGGTTCGGATTTGGTTCACAACGCCAGGGCTTCCTGAAGGGAGTGGAGTTTGGCCTGACAGACAGTGTTGCAAGGGCAACCACTGATGGCGAACTGGTCTTCTTGGCTAATGACA
>MIBM01000165.1:874-3410 GCA_001830645.1 Spirochaetes bacterium RIFOXYC1_FULL_54_7 | reverse complement strand
CCAAGCAGAGCCATGATTGCTGTAGCCCATGATTCCGGTATGATGAGTATCTATACAGGCCTGGAACCTGCCCCGGACCTTGCTGAGCGGCTTGCCGTGCGTACCGGCGACGTTTTGGGTTACTCCAGGCCTGCTACCGCTGGCCTGGGCATGAGTTACTATTTTTATGATGCCCGGGAACAGCGCTTCCTTAATCCGGTTGTTGCCCTGCCTGCCTTGCCGGACGAACGGCCACCGGTGTTCCGGTCCGCAGTTCTGCGCATGGATGGTGTAGATACTCCACTTGAGTCGAACCGTAGTCTCAGGCAAGGAAATTATGAGCTTGTCATTGAAATCGTTGATTCCACCGCCGCGGGTGGTATTTCCCCACCATACGAAATCCGTGTAACCATAGATGGTGTGGAGCGTGTCCGCCGTGTCTATGATGGGGCCTGGGCTGATGCGGGGAAGAGACTTCTGTTTACCGCCAGCCCGGTAGCTGAATCCTCGCACCTGCTTGACGATGGCCGGATACGTATGGGACCCTTCCAGTTGTCCCGGGGCAGGACGGTAATAAGTCTGGCAGCTTTCGATTACGCGGGCAACCGGCGTGAGGTCTCCTATTCGCTGTTGATTCAGTAATGGAGGCGCATAGTGACTGAACCTACTGGTACTACACCAGGTCAAGTCTCTGGCACTAGGGGGAGCGGTATTCCAGCCGGCGCCTTACGCCCCAGGCCTGCGGCCAGTCATTTCGACCCTGGTTCTGCAGAATATACAGAGGCTGTCCGTAAGGCTGTCTCTGCCATTATGGTACGGATAGGCGATGCTTGTGATCGTTCCGGGAGGGATCCCGGGAGCATTACCCTTCTGGGTGTAACAAAGTTCCATCCTTCCGAGGCGGTGACAGCGGCTTATGCTGCGGGCATCAAGGTTTTTGGCGAGAATCGGGTACAGGAGGCGGAGTCAAAGTTTCCTGCCTTGCGCGATTCGCTCCCAGGTGCTTCGGTGCATCTTTTAGGTCACTTGCAATCCAACAAGGCCCGGAAGGCTGTCGATGTTTTTGATGCGGTCCAGTCCATCGACTCGGAGAAGATACTGGTAGAGTTGTCCAAACGGGCAGAGGCTGCAGGGCGGGTGATGGATGTCATCTTTGAACTGCATACGGGAGAAGCATCAAAAACAGGGTACCAGAGTGCCCAGGATCTGTTGTCCGGGGTCAGGCTGGCCTGTAGCCTACCTGCTCTCAGACCGCGTGGGCTCATGACAATGGCTCCGTATACCGACGATAGTGCCGCAATACGCGCTTCCTTCCAGCTTTGCCACAGAGTGTGGCTCCAAGCCAGGGATGCAGCTGGATCGGATGCCTTTGACACCATTTCCATGGGTATGACCAACGACTATGAGCTGGCTATCGAGGAAGGGGCAACCATGGTGCGCATCGGGACAGCAATTTTCGGGGAGCGTAGGTTTTGAATAGACTCATACGGCCTGCATTGTTTTTATCCTTGTTGTTGGTCTTACTGGCTACTGCCGTTTGCAACCTGGCTGCCCAGGCAACTACCACCACTCTTGGTACCCAGGTTACAGCCAACCCACTTCCTGAACCATACGGAACCGAAGAGTTCCCGCCTTGGACTTTTTCCTTGCGCAGGTTTGAGATAGTAAGTCTGGGAGCCTTTCCTGTCCTTCTGTTCTACTCCCGCATAGCCTTGGATACAGGTCGGTATATGGGTAATGGATTTGATTCAAGTTATGCTCCCTGGCCGTTCAGGAATGAATTTTCATACAACCCGGACAGCGACGAGCAATGGCTGGCCGTAAAGGTGGCGGTGGGGCTGTCCCTTGGCGTGGGGGTGCTGGATTATTTCCTGCTGGCGCGGCGGAAGGCCAGGCAACAGGTTCCGGTTGATGCAGCTCCGTTGAATTCCCTCCGACCTTGACAGCAGCGCCTTGGGGTACTAGTATTCGTCAACGTGAACAACGACAAAACCAAGATCCTTCTGGTCTGCGAGGATGGTCAACCATCCCTGAATGCTGTGGCCGGAACGATGCAGAGCGCAATCAACGGATCCCATGAGGTCAAGCTGAGGCTGGCGTCGGAGGTATCCATCCAGGAAGTACTGGCTGCGGATTGCTATCTTTTCGGTGTGGGCAAGGCAGATTCCGCAGCCTGGACAGAGTTGCGGCGCTTGTTCAGGGGAATCAACCTTGCTGGCCGTCAAGCTGCTTTTTTTGCCGGGGATATCCGGGAGTCAGCCCTTCTCCGTGATGCTTTCAAGGATGCCGGTCTGGTTGTCAGCGACCCGGATCTTCTGGTCAAGAAAGGCGCGGACGCTTCTGTATGGGTACGCGGTGCTCTAGCCGGAACCTGAACCATCATGGTCCGAACCTAATCCGTTTCCCAAACCCGCACATAGAGGTGCTTTATGCCACGTACGTTCAATCTTGACGAGGCCATCAGAAAAGTGCCTGGTTTCCCGAAGCCAGGAATACTTTTCTATGACATTACCAGTGTCCTTGCCCGGCCGGATGCTTTCAAATACTGCATCGATGC
>MIBM01000165.1:0-691 GCA_001830645.1 Spirochaetes bacterium RIFOXYC1_FULL_54_7 | reverse complement strand
GATAGAGATCCACGAGGCCGACATCCCCAAGGGCGGCAGGATACTGATAGTCGATGACCTTATAGCGACCGGCGGCACGCTACGCGCCACGGCCGACATCCTCATCCAGGGAGGGGCGGAACCGGTAGGCATCTTCGGCGTCGTGGGCCTACCCTTCCTCCACTACGATTCCACCCTCGCGGGGCTGGAAGTACGCACCCTCATCGAGTATTTCGGAGAATAAGGAGAGCCCATGGCTTTGTCCCTCGCAAAGAACAACGCTTGGTCGGCCAGGCGCGGCCCGGTCGTGCTCGTCATAATGGACGGTGTCGGCTACGGGAAGCATGCGGAAGGCGATGCCGTCGCCGACGCCGACATGAGGCACTTCAGGTCGATGGAGAAATCCTGCCCGGCGACAAGGCGCAAGGCCCACGGTACCGCCGTAGGCCTGCCCTCCGACGAGGACATGGGCAACAGCGAGGTTGGCCACAACGCCATAGGCTGCGGCCGAGTGTTCGCCCAGGGCGCCAAGCTCGTCTCCGCGTCTATCGCGACCGGCGAGATGTTCTCCGGCGCTACCTGGAAGAAACTCGTGTCGAGCGTAAAGGCGGGTCCGGGCCGCGCGCTCCACTTCATTGGCCTCTTCTCGGACGGCAACGTGCATTCGCACCTCGACCACCTCGAGGCGATGTGCGCCAGGGCGAAGGCGGAC
>MIBM01000164.1:1269-1919 GCA_001830645.1 Spirochaetes bacterium RIFOXYC1_FULL_54_7 | reverse complement strand
ACGACGGCAGCGCGTGAACGCGCCACCGGTCAATTCGCATCAGCTTTCGGCGCAGGACCGTCAGGGCGTCCTGTCACCTCGTATTTATCAAATCACGCCAGGCCTGGACCACACGACTCAGTACGGTACGGGTAATATTCAGGGACATATTGGCCTTGGCCATTGCAATGGTTACATCGTGGACATCAATGGCTTCCGGATCTGTCATCATCAACTCAGTGGCATTGGAACTATCCACCTGCATGGCATTGACACCATCCAGGGCCTTCAGCATCGCGTTCTCGAAGGACAATGAGCCTGTCCCCTCAGCGGCCTCCCTGGCTGGGGTGGAGCCGGCAAAATGCCTGGGATCAAGGCGGCTTATAGCCAGGCGGTCACCTTTAGGCAGGCCTGCATTGGAATTCATGCCCTGGCTTGCGGATGGAAACGACACATTGTTTATGCCGAACAGGCTTGACATGGCTTACCTTCCTATCTCGAGGGCCTTCATGAACATGGCCTTTGCTCCGTTTGCTATGGCCGCATTGGCCTCGTAGGCCCTTGATGCGGCTATGAGATCAACCATCTCGGTAACCGGATTCACGTTCGGGTACTCGACATAGCCCTCTCTGGGACCGGTTTTTATGGCATCCGGATGGGTAGGATCGTAC
>MIBM01000164.1:0-1256 GCA_001830645.1 Spirochaetes bacterium RIFOXYC1_FULL_54_7 | reverse complement strand
CAGCGGCCATGTCCTTCTGGATTTCCTTCACCCTTACACCCTCTCCGGCGCCGTTGTCCCACTGGTCGGGAAGGAAGGGAAGCCTGAAATACGGTGTATCGGTCCGGGGTCGCAGGACTACCCTGCTTCTCCTGAAGGGACCGCCCTCGGTGGTGCGGGTAGTGGACTGATTGGCGATGTTGTCGGCGATGACGTCCTGGCGGAGCCGTTCAGCCGTCATGCCTGTTGCCGCTATGTTGATGCTGGTAAACATGCCCATAATCAAGCTCCTTATCTAAGGACCAGGTTGACCTGGTTGAACTCGAATGCCGCAGCCTGGGTCATCATGGTGTACCGTAGCTGGTTCTTCATGGCATCCATGAATTCCTGTTCCGGATCTACATTGTTGCCATTGTTCTTGGTGGTAGACAGGTAATCCAGAACCCGGCGCGGCTGCACCGCCCTCCAGTCAGCAGTTTTACCGGAGCTGATATGCCTGGGATCAGTGGCTGCCACCAGAGTACGGGGCTGGGTGTTCTGGCTGTCCAGGGCACGCTTGAGACTGGCCTCGAAGTTTATCTCCGAACGCTTGAAGTTTGGTACGTCGGCGTTGGCAATGTTGTTTGCAATAACCCCATAACGCAGGCTGGACACGTCCATGCTCCGCTGGAGCAATTCGACTGTCCTGCCGAAGCTTGTATTTTCAAGCATGACTTCTCTCCTTGGCGCTGAATGCGCCCCATATATACCTATCGGCCCATCACCGCTGCCGGTTTAGCGGCTGGCTTCCGGTCCAATATATGAATCAAGGCCACATGCGCCTCAAGGCCTTGCACTTCAAAGCCTTACAGTATGAACTTGGCCAGATCCTCGGTCTCGAAGACACCTTTGAAACGTTCAGCTACGAAATCCGGACTTATCTCAACCTGCTGGCCGGCCATGCCCGGTGCGTCGAAGGACAATTCTTCCAGCAAGCGCTCCATGATTGTATGTAAGCGACGGGCGCCGATGTTCTCTGTTCTGGCATTGGCCCGTTCGGCTATCTTTGCCAGGGCATCCACTGCCATGTCAGAAAAGCTCAGACTGACACCTTCCGTTCCAAGCAGCTGGATATACTGGGTAACCAGGGCATTCTCGGGCTCCGTGAGGATGCGCTTGAAGTCTGCCGCCAGAAGGGCCTCCAGTTCGACCCGGATGGGGAAACGCCCCTGCAGCTCGGGTATAAGATCCGACGGTTTGGATACGTTGAAGGCCCCGGCAGCGATGAACAATACATG
>MIBM01000163.1:9269-9483 GCA_001830645.1 Spirochaetes bacterium RIFOXYC1_FULL_54_7 | reverse complement strand
CCATTATGACTATTTCTTCGGTGTCATCCACGGTGATCACCTGTGTAGCATAATGGCCACCATTATCCTCGCCATCGACATCTTCAAGCTTGGCCCACAACAACTCATAGTCATCCAGATATTCTATATATTGCAGACTTCCTTCGGCATCGGTATGGATCTCTCCCATCGGCTGCCTCCAGCTGGGACTGTCCAGTATGTAAGTGGCATCGGG
>MIBM01000163.1:0-9256 GCA_001830645.1 Spirochaetes bacterium RIFOXYC1_FULL_54_7 | reverse complement strand
CTGGCTGTAGGGAACGCCGTACATTACCTGGATGGTACCATAACAAGCTGCCAGCAACATGGTCAGTGTGCCTGTGGCCAGCAATTTCAGGAACAGACCGATTTTCTTCATACCCTGCCTCCGGGTAGCCAATGCAAACGCAGGCCGTTCATCGCATGTTGTTTTCACGTACCCTACGCAGACCGGATACCGTACACAGTTACTGTAAAACAACACCAATTCATCGTCAACTGACTGCAGTCCTCATACGTACCACCTCGGCCTCATCGAGAGCATTGGAGTGCGCCTGTATGGCTGCACTATGATACCAACTGGCCTGCACGCTAGAGGCCAGCTCGGTGATGTTGACAGACCGGATACCACCCCCTGGCATCACCTGGATGCGGCCAGCAGCCAGACGAACCAGCTCCCTGAGTATTTCCTTACCTTCCAAAGCCGAGCCATGCACACCGGAAGTCAAGAGCGTAGTAAAACCCAGGCTTATGATGGTTTCCAATGCCTCAGCCTTGTCTGCCTGGCAGTCGAAAGCCCGGTGAAAGGTGCACGGCAACGGCCGCGCCAGCTCTACCAGCTCTTTATTTCGCATCATATCAACAGTGTTCGACTTATCCAGAATCCCGAAGACAAAGCCATCAGCACCCAGGGCTTTATACTCAAGGATGTCCGTTTTCATACCCTCGAACTCCGCGGGTGAGTAGCAATAATCGCCAGCCCTGGGGCGTATCATGATATGGATCGGGATGGCCAGGGATGCGCGAAGGCCTTCAAGCCAGGCAGTGGGTGGGGTAAGGCCGCCGCTGTCATAATCGGCGCATAATTCAATGCAGGCCGCCCCGGCCCGGGCGGCCCGGATGGCCGATGCAACATCAAAACAGGCTATTTCAAGTTTTCGACTCATAGGTAAGACTATACAGCCACCTGCGGTGGTTGCATATGACAGCTGCACCGAGTCGAGCAGGCATCCATTCCGAGGCTTCGGCAACTCATGGGCGTCATTGCAGAGTCAGCACCTTTTGTGCCCAACATTTCCAGACTGAGTGAACGCATCGGCCGGAAGATTCCCCTGTGGCTGTTCGGATTTCTCTACCAGGTTCTGTGAACGGTATGGATTGGCTTGCCGCATGCCGACGAACAGACAGCCAAGTCCCCCTCCAGGCCCTAGTTCTTGAACCGGTTTTGTACCCATATCAGTATTTGTCACCGGGTGCGTACTTCAGAAAATCCGATCTCGACAATTGTGCCTTGATTATTGCGATTCTTGACAACAAGAAACCGCGCTGCCTCTTCCATAGCTCCTTTGACGGTCTCTTTGGGTTGACCATTCCGGTCAAAAAGAATAACCACGTCTGCATAGCGCTCCAGAATGGAAGCCTTCCCCAGATGCTTGATCGTTGGAGGAGTAGCCCGGGATGAACGCTTCAACAGGGCGGAAACTACAATGGGGATTCCCAGTTCGCATGCAAGATCCTTGAGGGTTTTGGCCGCAACTTCAGTGCAGTCCACACCTGAGGGTTCTACCCCCTCATAGGATATGAGGTCAAAGTAATCTATGAAGATTATCTTGACACCATGCCTTGAACAGAGTAGGCGTGACAGTTCTGCAATCTCTGCAAGTTCCTGATTTGGCTCGTCAGAAATGAACAGGGGAGCGTCATGGACGCGACTCGCTACCTTCAAGCAATCGGTAAAGACACCAGCTGTCAAGATCTTCTCGCTCTCGCTTATGGATTCCATGCCTGGAAGCTTCCTAGCCAGAGATCCACCAGAAACTTCAAGCGAGAAGAACCCTACTGGTACATGATCCTCCAAGGCATTGTGTACTGCCATTGCAAGGACAAGAGAGAATCGACCTTCTCCCGGACGGGCAGCAACGACTACAAGATCTGATTTCTGAAAGCCACCAATGCATGCGTCCAGTGATGGAAACCCCGAAAATAGTGCCATAGTTGCTTCTCCTTGATTAAAGAATGCAGCATCACAAACGGTATTTTATCCTTTGCCTTTGGCCACATTCACAAGCTTTATACAAGCATAACCAAGGGAAGTATCAACTCATCTGATATTTTACAAAAAGCCGAGCACCTAACCGACTTCGCAGATTCATATAAGAACCTTTTGTCCATCAGTACAACACAGAACCGGTACTCCGAATTCACTGTAAACGTCCGGAGCAAAGGTATGGATGGGTACCAGATGGCGGGGTGAAAGAGCCTTTACCATCCGATTCAGGGTCGATCGGTCGGCGTGCCCGCTCGTGTGGATGGGCTTGAATGTCATGCCTCTTGCCTCGGTGAATGCTATGAAGTCGCGGAGGGAGGGCTGCTGGAGATAGCCCCTGTATTGACTGTAGATAACGAGACCGCCTTCAAGGCCCTTCAAAGGCTCGAGATCGCAGCGCATCGAGGCGCGTACTATCATTGCATATTTTCCAGGAGCTCCCTCAAGTTCATCGCGGGTGATCTTGAAAGGCACGAAACGATAAGCCCGTTCATTCTGGCCTTCTGTGAAAACTTTACCAGTCGTTTTCTTCGTAAAAAAGACTCGTACAAGCGGAAATGACCGCGCGGGGTGAGGAAGACGAGGGTTCCCCTTTGCCAGATTCGCCATGATTTCTGCAGTGTAGATATCCACCACAAGCGCTCTGCCGGAATCCCTGACCGCCTTGTAGACTGAGACCAGGCGGTCGATATTCTGTGATGATTGCATCACCAGTACTGGTCCGCTTGTTGCCTGGCAAGCTTCCTTGATCTCATTCTGAATAGCAACTTCACTCCGTGCCGGGCCCGGTGCCCTGTCGTTGCCACCGAGTGTCGTTCCCTCCATAAGAAGTACATCGATCTCTTGGGGTGGCTTTGCTACGAAGTCTGCAAAGAGCCTGGACTTCCTCCCATGGGCGCGGAAGTCCCCGGAGTAGAAAACTCGCTTGCCCCCGGCTTCGATGAGGAAGGCGTACGAATCGAAAGCGGAATGGTCCATGAGGAAGGGCGTTACTTCGAAAGGCCCGATGGAAAAGACCTTCCGGTCTTCTATAACCTCATGCCTGAGCCTGTCGAAGGTGTCTGTCCGCCCATGGTGCGAGTAGAAAGCGCCCACTTCGATGAGCTCACGTGTTGCGGTACCGCACCAGAGTGGTGTACCGGGACGCAGATAATCGATCAGACCATGATGGTCAAGATGGGCATGTGACAGCAACACCCCGAGTGGCTGATCCAGACCATCCTCATCGTAAAGCCCTGCGATGCCGGGAAGTATGCCCGCTTCCTGCAATTCAGCCACAGACCTTCCCTGCAGCTGTCCTGCGTCAAAGGGACTTCCATCGCGCTCAACCAGGGGCAGGCCAAGATCGATCACCAGGCGCTGCCCCCCCGATTCAAGGACCACACAGGATCCGCCAATCTCATGGGAACCGCGGTGGATGGTGAGAATCAAAAAACCAATTCCTTTATACCCGAGGCAGTTACCATAATGTCCTCATTAAGTTCAAATACAAATACTCTAATCCCTAGTATCTCGATAAGTTTTCTGATATTGGCAAGCTGGTGATTCCTAATGCCTTGTATTTCTGCTTTATATTTATTCCACTGCAACAGGATGGCTTTTGATACTCGTTTTTTGTTAGCTGTGTACTTTGTATTATATTCACTCAGAAATTTTTCCACTTGAAGTTGCTGAGCATATGTTGATATCTCAATGATAGGTCGTAGTATACCCTCAATTGTGTTTCGCTTTTGATGATAGTACTTGAGTTCAATGATTATCAACTCTTCGCCTTTTTCCGAAACAAGATCGATTTTCCCTCCCCAGCCAACACGATTCGCCTTCAGGGGAACTTGCTCATCAACTATTATTCCGATGTCCGACATCTGCCCTGCTTTTAGTAATGCTTTGGCAAATCTAGCTTCAGAATCAAAAGTCTTAATTAAATCAGCATACTTATGGTTTACAAAATAGGGTAGCTTTCGGGGAATGGGGAGTATGCGATTCAGCTCATCCTGTATTGGTGCATCACGGCCAGAAAGCAAAACTCCCGCCAGTATCTCTGTAAAAGGTTCCCTTGAGTCAGTTGCTTCACCAGTCCACTTCAAACAATCAAGAGTATAGAGATGGTCAGGCATTTCCTTTGCCATAGCCAGAATTTCCCTCGCTTGTGCCTTCGTGTAATTTATTGCCATCATTTACTCCTTTTCGCCTTGCTTAACTCTCACAGTTGCTCCAAACACTTCGTCAATTTACTCATCCTCTCCTGTAGATCCTCCGGCTTCTCGATCCTTATCCTCCCTCCGAAGCCTATTACCCAGCGTACGATATCGTCCTTTCCTGCAGCCCTGAAGGCGAGGCGGTACCAGCCTTCCCCCATTTCGGCAGCCATGGTTTCCTTCTCTACCAGCTCGAATCCATGCAGCCGGTCTCGGACATGTACTGCAACGCTTTTATGATAGGCTATGCCGACAACCTTCGGTTCACCTATGTACACCGAGAACATCGATCCTAATACAGCATCGGCATCGAAGTCCATAGGATAGACAAAACCGTCCGCAAGTTCACGCACCGATCCGAAGCGTTCGAGGGCATAAACCTTGACTGGAGCCTCTCCGGGTTGGTCATCTCGGAATCCGAAGAGGTAGATGCCACGTTCACGGAAGAACAGTCGTAACGGACAAAGCACGAAAGGATCTACCTCGTCTCCATTACCAGCAATATAGCCGCTCACCCTTACGCGATGCCCTGCGGCAATGGCACTGACCAGAATCGGGAAGGTGGCACTGGTTTTCGAGTAATCCCGCACACCTGAGCTGGGGGTACAGAAGACCCGGCGGAGCTGGTCAGCCAGGGAATCCTGTTCCAGGTTCTGCTGGGGTGCCCCTCTATTATCAGCCCTGAGCAGCGGGCTTCCGGCAAGGGGGTAGCCGCTGTCCAGGCTGTCTCCCGGGCTCAGGGCTTCGAGCCTGGATAGAAGAGACTTCCGTGCCTGGTCGAAGAAAGGGATGTTGAAGAGGGTTGACTGGCTGAGGGCAAAGAGGATGAGGAGACGCTCCTCCCGATCAAGGGCTGCGTCCATCACAAGAGAGAGAATCCTGCGGCTACCGGCGTTGTCGGTGATGCGGTAACCTTTCCGGCTGCGCTCAACGGTAATACCGAGGTCATTCTCGATACGATCCAGCCAATGGTAGGCGCTTGTCGTGGAACTAAGGCCAAGTTCGGCCTTCAGCAGAGTGATCCTACGCTGCCGGGAAAGAGGCTCATCCCCCTCAAGCTGACGCACCAGCCGGCAGAGTATCTCGAAGCGCTCGATCTCGGTGGTCGGCTTGGCCATTCAGGCTCCCTTGCTGGAAGTATAAGGAGTGCCTGATACCAGCGCAAATTCCGGAAAACGGACGCGTAGCCAGAGTTGCCGGTAGGCTATGAGGCAATAGGCAAGTGAATGGGATTTCATAAAGCATCGGGCTGCATACAGGCGAATGAAATTGAAAGCACCTGAGGCTTCCATGGTACTACCTGCATGCCGTTTGATCATGTGATTGATGAATCGGTCTCGCAGAACCTCCATCTCTTGACCACTTGTCCGCCGTGAGGCAAGCAGGATCCGTTGTCGTTCCGCTTCTGTTCCTTTGCAGCCAGTCAGGGCGGTAATTGCGAGGGTGATCTGCTCGTTGAATACCGGCAAGCCGTAGCTTTCACGCAGGATGGGCTCAAGGCAGGCATGTGGCAGCGACCAGGACTCGCCCTCCAACTTCCGGGTTCGGAAGACTGGGATCATGGACATCGTGCCAGGACGATAGAGGGCATTCAGTACGGCTAACTCGACCAGGGATGCTGGACTGCAGTCACGGAGGATAGTACGGAAGCCATCGGATTCAAGACCAAAGATGCCTTCGGTTTCCCCTTGCCCGATATGTCGCCACACCAGTTCGTCATCAAAGGGTATGGATGAGAGGTCGAATTCCGGATGTTCCAGCTTAACAAGCTTGCACATACGGGCTATCTCGTCCATGGCTCTCAGTCCAAGGAAGTTGAACTGTGAAAGCCCCTTCCTCCCAAGCTGATCGAGCGGGCATTGTACAACCTGCACCTGAGTATCTCTATCCCGGAAGAGCGGCACCAAGGTCATGAGCTTATCCCCTGCGACTACACAACCGGCGGCATGGAGATTGACCCCGACACAGCACTTTTCCAGGACCGCCGCAGTCTCAAGCACTTTCCGGCACCGCGCTCCCACTTTGCAGGAGTGTTCGAAGACATAGCCTGCCGCCCCGCCAATCACAGATTCTGGATAGCCAAGGCCTGTTCCCGCCATTCTCAATGCAGCCAGGGGACGAAGGGTCCGAAAGGTTGGAATGAATGCAACATGATCCCGCCCCCACCTTTCCTCAACCAGATTGAGCAACTCCTCCCGCCTGTCATACTCAAAGTCAAGATCAAAGGTAGGGAGTTTTAACGTGGCGGATGCAAAGAACTGGAAGGGCAGAAGCCCGAACAGGAAGGGGTCAAGATCGGTGATGAAGAGGCAGTAAGCCAACAGGGAACCTGGCAGTGCTCCGCGCCCCGGTCCGACTCCGATTCCTGCCGCCCGGGCAAGATCGACATGCTCCTTTGCAGTCAGGAACCAGGGAGCAAGTTGGATCTGCTCCGTCATGGCCAGTTCCATCACAAGCCGTGATTCCACACCAACCGGATGATTTTGTCCATAACGCTGTTCCATGCCCCTATGGGCCAGAGTGTGGAGAAGTTGATTGGTATCGTTCATGGAGACACCGAAAGCGGGTAAGCTTGGCTTCCTATCCCTTAGACGGAACTCGATCATCTCTGCTATGCGGAGACTGTTTTCGATTGCTCCGGGTACATGGCCGAACATGCTGTCCATTTCCAATGCCGACTTGAGCCATGCCTCGCGTCCTGTGAAGGCTGGCAGTGGCTCAGATTGGCTGGAGTCCCTACCCGCCTCGGAGAATACTCCGAAGGCCCGTCGGTCACTGCACCTTGTGAATCGGACATCATTCGTTGCCACCAAACCGATCCCGAGTTCAGTTGCCAGACGAATCAGAGCCGTATTGATGCGTCGCCAACCCTGGAACCCCCGGGGTATCAGTTCGAGCCAGTAGCGATCCTTCCCGAAGGCATCAAGATAATACGCTGCACATTCTCTTGCTTTGCGATTGGCACCCATCGCAAGGTAGCCGGACAGTTCTCCGTTCCGGCCACCACTCAGGGCAACTAGACCATTGGAGTGGGTAGCCAGGAAATCTGATGGACACTCCTTTAATCTCTCTTCTCCCACTCCGTTATAGGCAGACAGGATGGAGCACAGGTTGGTGTATCCCGTATCATCTTGAACAAGGAGAACCGGTCGGAAGCCGGATCCCCGGTCTACCAGACAGTCACTCTTCTCCCGCACAACAGGGGAACCCGACAGGGTTCGTCCCGAATCCGCCAGGCCTAGATCACAACCGATGATCGGCTTGATAGCCTTACCATCATGGTTTTCTGCCACCTCCGGAGGACCTGCTTCGCAGGCCCTGGAGAAGGCAGAAGCTCCGAAGAGATTGCAATCATCGGTAAGAGCAAGCGCAGACATCCCTTCGGACTTTGCTGCCTGGACCAGATCGTTTATCCGGGCAGTCGATAGCCAGAGGCTCAGATCGGAATGGGTGTGCAAGTGGACAAATGATTTCATCGAGTCCCTCCCACAGGGTGATACCGTTAGTATGACCCCTGGGAGTTACAACTCATTTGATACTTTGCCGGACCCCAGCAGCGCAGAAGGTCTGTATGACCTCTGCAATAACAATCAAAGGCAAGATCAGTGGGATGATTGTAGCGGGGATCAAGAAGTATTCCGAAGATCCTGCGATCAGCTATGCGGGGGTATGCTTACGCTGGAAGACGTATCGATTTATCATATTTCTCCCCGTATGGGCAGAAAGCCAAGGCGGTCCAGCTGGCATATGACCGTTCTCATCAAGGGGCTGCCATGGATGCCCAGGACGTACTTGCGCTCGGCATCGGAGGCGCTGACCAGGAGTCGGCGCTTACGGAGCTCGGCAAGAATGCGGGAGGTCTGAACCTGTCCTACTCCCAGTCGCAGGTCGCTGTTCCTGATCTGCGGGGTCTCCAGTGTGGCAAGAAGCATGTGCCGTTCCCTGTCCGAGATGCCATTTTCCCAAGGAATCTTGATCAGGCACATTTGCCTCCATCCAGAACAATCATTAATTTTCATGGCCAGGGACTGTCCCTGCGGGTGGCTCATTGTGCTCTGCATCCAAAGGACAGTCGACGAAAGTTGTAGTGAGCAGGGGATCTATTGTCTCCCCGAGACAATCATATGGATCTTTCTCTTGAAAATTCAGACCAGATTGGTTATAATCCACTTGGGTAGGTGGCTTATGCAAATGGTGAATGTGTACGATACCAAGACCAATCTGTCTGGCCTGCTGTTACGGGTCGAAAAATACAAAGAAACCATCATCATCACGAAGCATGGTCATCCAGTTGCCGAACTGGGGCCAGTGCATAAAAAGACACGACTTTCCACCGATCCGGTACTGAAGAATATAAAGATCATGTTCGATCCTACGGAGCCGACTGAAACAGAATGGGACTGCGAATGAAGAACCTGATCCTGGATACCTGTGCCGTGTTGTGGCTGGTTTCAGGTGATGCCAAACTAAGCTTGAAAGCTAGAGAGCATATTGAAACCTGCGATATGGTATTTGTTTCTGCGATTTCATGTTGGGAAATCGCGCTCAGGCAAAAAAAAGGCGAACTGATCCTGCCAATGCCTGCACTTGCATGGTTCAACGAAGTGATTCGGCACCATAACCTGATCGTGCTGCCATTGGACGTGGACGTGCTCGCCGCTTCAGTGTTGCTCCCGGAACACCATAAGGATCCGGCTGACCGGTTTATTATCGCCCAAGCACTCAACAATCTTCTTGCCATAGTAACGGCCGACGAGAAGTTCATACTGTATGACGTAGAGATAATCAGCTAAGAACCGCCAGTGTAGTGGCGGCACTCCGGGCTGGCTGTAGTGTGTTCAGGGGGGACTTGGCTTCCACGGCTCGACATACGAGCTTTGCTCGTTCGAGTATATGGAATGGATTAGAGTGCGCGCTGAAAGCGCGCTGTCGTACGAGCTTCGCTCGTTCGAGTAAATGGTATGGATTAGAGTGCCCGCTGAAAGCGGGCTGTCGTACGAGCTTTGCTCGTTCGAGTATATGGAATTGATTAGAGTGCGCGCTGAAAGCGCGCTGTCGTA
>MIBM01000162.1:635-1656 GCA_001830645.1 Spirochaetes bacterium RIFOXYC1_FULL_54_7 | reverse complement strand
TTCGTACACTGACCATTGCCGGCGGCCTGTCATACACCGTGGGAACCATCTTCTATGGCCTGGGTCGACGCTACGGCTGGTTCCACCCCGGCTGGCATCTGTTTGTCATCGGTGGCACGGTCTGCCACTTTTTCGCCGTGCTGGCTACCCTGCCTCGCTGATCTGGCTGACCGATGGTATCCCGGTTTGTATGCTTGTCAAAAACTGACCATAGTCAATAATAGGAATCTAAAAGTTGACCACGGTCAATTATTGGTTTACACTCTTCTGCACTGTCCCCATTTGTGACCATGGCTGGTCTAATGGTCATTGTTCATGCCGAGCATGGTCGGGAGTCTGGTTTGAGAATCATAGTACCTATAAAACAAGTACCGGAGACAAGCAACGTCAAGATGGCCCCTGAAACAGGGACCATGATCCGGACCGGAGTAGAGACGGTGGTCAATCCTCTTGACCTGTATGCGATCGAGACGGCCCTCCAGATGAAGCACGAATATGGAGGGATGGTCATCGCAATCACCATGGGGCCACCCCAGGCTTCCAAAGTACTCAAGGAGGCGGTGGCAATGGGTTGCGACGAGGCTATCCTTGTATCTGACCGTAAATTCAGCGGGTCGGTTACCTGGGTAACATCGTATACCCTGGCTCAGGCCATCAGGAAATCCGGAAAATACGATATGGTGATTACCGGTGAGAGGGCTACCGACGGCGATACTGCCCAGGTGGGGCCGGGTATCGCATCATGGCTGGACCTTCCATTGGCAACCTATGTGTCCCGGGTGGACAGTATTGCCGATGGTGTGACTTCTGTGCAACGACTCGTTGAGGAAGGGTACAAGTTGCTGGCTGTTCCCTTGCCTTGCCTGATTACAGTAGTCAAGGAGATTGCCTCCCCGCGCCTGCCAACTCTACATGGCAAGAAGTATGCAAAACAGCTTTCCATTCCGCTGTACAGTTCAGAGAATATGGAACTGGATCCTTCGTACCTGGGACTCAAAGGTTCCCCCACGAAGGTCGTCAG
>MIBM01000162.1:0-628 GCA_001830645.1 Spirochaetes bacterium RIFOXYC1_FULL_54_7 | reverse complement strand
ACGCCCAAGCTTACCCGTGGTGACACAACCATCCATGCCCTGGACGACGAGGGCATGTTCACGGCTGTTGATAGCTTGCTGGATTACCTTGATTCCAAGGGGTTGGTATGAGGGAGGATAGGCAATCGTGAGTTTTGTATGGACGACAGCCGAACAATACGAGGGGTAGCTCAAGGCCGTATCCTTCGAGTTGCTGGCCAGAGGCCGCAGGCTGGCTGACAAACTTGGCACCAGGCTGGCGTCAGTGCTTATCGGCGACAGGGTGAGCGAAGTTGCAATGCAGGAACTGATCC
Organism: Spirochaetes bacterium RIFOXYC1_FULL_54_7; assembly: GCA_001830645.1. GTDB lineage: Bacteria > Spirochaetota > Spirochaetia > Treponematales > UBA12059 > MIBM01. The sequence goes on along the minus strand of MIBM01000162.1, from coordinate 335 downwards.
ATCGTGGTGCCGACGAGGTCTATTCGATATAGGATCCGCGGCTTGAGAATTTCGTTTGTGAGAGTCATGCAAAGGTCCTGAAGTCTTTGATAAAGACCTGGCAGCCCGATATAATTCTTGCAGCGGCTACCTCTTCAGGTCGTACCTTGATGCCCTATCTGGCCATACAGGTAAATGCAGGTCTTACCGCTGACTGCACCGAGCTGGACATCGAGGAGGATACCGGAAATCTTCTGCAGACCCGGCCGGCAATAGGTGGCAACATCATGGCTACCATCAAGACCCCTGATCACCGTCCCCAGATGGCTACCGTCAGGCCCCGGTCCAGTAGGCCC
>MIBM01000161.1:12795-14408 GCA_001830645.1 Spirochaetes bacterium RIFOXYC1_FULL_54_7 | reverse complement strand
TCCTGCCTGACGGCCTGGCGGTAGAATTCACGTTCCTCCATGATGCCTTCCTGGGCTCCAAGACGGATGGCTGCGGCCTTCAGACGCAACTGGAATTCCAGAACCTCGAAGGGCTTGCGGATGAAGTCATCAGCACCTGAGTCCAGTATCTTGTTGAGCCTGTCGCTGTCGCTTGAGGCAGACATGAGGACGATCTGCATAGGACGGTTGGGATTGATCAAGCGTAGCTTGGGACATATTTCGTAGCCCTCCGCATCGGGAAGGACAATATCAAGGAAAACAAGTTCAGGAGTCGACAGTTTGGCAGCATCCATTGCCTCCGCAGCGGTTCCGGCAATGCGGATCTTGTGGTGGTCCCCGACCATATCCATCACCAAGGCTCGAAAAGAGGGACTATCATCAACGACAAGGATGTTGAGTGACTTTTCCACATGTCCTTCCATTTCAGGGGAGCTGAATCATCGAATCAGGAAGAGCAGGCTCTGGACCAAGCCTATGGCCGCTCCAAGAACGCCGCCGAAATACGTTACAGCCTGCAGTTCACGTTCGATAACCCGCAGAAGCATACGCTCTACCTCAATCATATCCAAAGAATTGATCTTGGCAACAACCATCGCACGGATGTCCAGAGAACGTAGCACACTGGCGCTCTCTTTCACCGACAATTCAACAAGAATATCAGCAATTGTAGTGGCTAGGGTTTCCAACCGAATTCCATACAGCCCTGTCAGTCGACCCAGGTTCAAAGGACCTGCCGCTGCAGCAAAGGCTTCATAAAAGGAACGTATCACCCTGCCTGCATGAACAGCACCTCCGGTATCTCCTCCAGCCAGCAACCCGGATATCCAGGCAGCGACCCCTGATGCAAGGGTGTCATGCATACCCGGAACAGCAACAACCAGATCTCCGATCGTTGTCTTCCCTGTTGCAGCCTTGAGAAATGCCAAAAGGTCACCAGCATCCAACGCAGAGACTATCGAACCAGTGATGTCAACTGCCTTCTGCCGCCCCAGGATGCGCTGGTCCGGGCTTGAAAAGGGCTTGAAACTACTCAGTGAGCGATGCGTCGTTTCGGTTGCCATAAGCTTGAGCCGGCCGCTTATGGCCTGCCGGGTACTTTCCTCCACCAGCATGGCATCAAGGGAAGCTACAAAATCGTCTATGGTGGCAGGCATGTTGTCGAGTATTGCCCGATCATACTGCCCAAGGCCTATGAAGAAACGCTGGACGGAACTAAGACGATCCAGAGTGCGCCGGATGATACGCGCTCCTGCCCGTTCCATGGATACCTTTACCCCGGGTTGGCTGAACACAGCGGACAAGCCTCTGGCGGCTACAGGATATGCCATATCGACCAGGCGGTCTGCGGTGGCTTCCATCGATTCCTGGCTCCAGAAAGACGAAAGGCTGTCACCTCGATCTGCGGCAACACACAGTCTGTCAAAGACCACGCCTGCAAGGGCCTGCGCCAGCTGTCCAGCCCCGTCAGGGGAACTCAGGCGTTCTGCCAGGCCTTTGACCAGGGTAGTGTCGATGAAGTGAGACAGCGGGACATCCCTGAACTCATCAAGGACCGCGACTACCGCTGAACTCAACCCCAATGAGAATGGGGC
>MIBM01000161.1:9285-12786 GCA_001830645.1 Spirochaetes bacterium RIFOXYC1_FULL_54_7 | reverse complement strand
TATGGATCTAATTACTTGTCCGGCGGTTTCACCGAGCTCCTTGCCTGCAGGCCCATTCAGGGAACCGGCCAGGCTTGCGGGCGTCGTCTCCGCCAAGGCAAGCAGACGGTCGTGAACCGCAGTGCCAAGGGCACTGCGGAAACCCTGAGACCGCAACCGCTCTGCAACTGCTTCTTCGGTAAGCAGGTCGTGGGCTACGGTATCTGCCAGTGATTCGGCTATCCTTTCCCTTTCCCTGGGCAGGATACCCGGAGTAAAGGGTATGCGGATACCGAAAACGTGATGCGCCTCCAGAGGCCTGAAGAGCATCTTGATGGCAAGCCAGTTGGTGAAAAGCCCTATCACCGCACCTACGGTAGGTGGAACCATGAAAAGGAGCCAGGCAGTCTGGTTCATCGTGCAGCCTCCGCCGCACTCAATGCCCTTTCCCTGGATGGATACAGGGACATCAGGGATTGATGTAGCCAGCCAGAGGTACCATCCCCTTCCAGCCTGTACCAGGTTCCACGGTCACGGCCGCTGAAGGCCCGCTCGGTGGCCACCACTTGGAGGATATCGCCCCGCCTGGCGTAGTCACCGTCTCTGGTTCCGAAACCTGGCTCAGCCTTAAGCCGCACATAAGCACCAGAAACGACCGCCCAACCCAGCCCGCCTGAAAGGATAGGGGTGGTGTCCAGGTTGAAGGTTACGGGCTCGGGCTTTGTGCAGCCAACAAAGACAACCAGGGCAAGCACTACAAACAAAATGAGAGTTGATGAAAGTTTATCTATTCGGGGAATCATTTTTGATCTCCAGGTTGCATGAGCCTACACTCCATCAAGAAATAATTGATCTTCCCGTTTTCAGGGATGAATCGAAAAACCTAGATATGATGAAAAGAGAATAAGGGCAGCTCCACCAGTATTGGGATATTGAGTCTCGATAGGACTACCGACCTCATATATAAAGGTATCCCCTCTAGCACCTTTGAATTTTTCGAGCGATATCCTTCCTGCCAGCCATATATTATCTGCCAATCTGATTTCGCCCCTGAGTCCGCCTGAAACCATAACGCCACCACTCATCACATCAACAAAGGTTGTAGGTTCTGTACGTGCCATGTGAACATCACGACCAACGACAGACATCCACGGTGCGAATCGTAATGACACCGCTAAAATGGTAGCAGATTCTTTATGGCCAAGAGAAAATCCGATCCAGGGAATCAACCAAGTCTGTCGGTAATCGATGATATACCCGGATATTTCGCCGGTGGGATAATCTGTTGTACCTGGGTTCTGAAGAGCATCCCAGCCCTCCCAAGCCATCTGCCTGAAAGTAAAGCCGAAAAGTGTTTCAACGGTAATTGGAAGCCGGTTGTCAGGAAATCCAAACTCAAGGTCACCATGGACCCAGCTTGTTAGATAGGCAGTACTGTCGGAATGAACGTCTGGCTCACCCGTCGAGGGAGTATCATATCCCCAGTCATCATCAGTAAGATTGCCGGACATCAAAGGCCAGGCTGTTTCCAGACGGATTCTTGTCAGAATTGAATCACGCCACCGTGCTTCCATTCCAACATAAGCACCTAGACCGGGAGGTACCGGATAGACTAGAAGGCTCAGCAAATCGGTTCCACTTGGTGACTTGTACACTATTTCTTCTGCTTCGCCGTAGATGAAAGCCAGACCGGTTTCACTGGTGAATGTCAATCTAGGGATAAGGTCATCACCAAAACCATCAAGTGCAAGGAGAAGCAGGAAGGTGAAAAAAAACATTGCTTTTCTGATCTCATCTGATGTCATACCGGATAATCCTTGATTGCACCTGTATCTTGAACCCTGGAACCAGGACAAGTAAATCCCTTAACAATCGTCTTTGTCCCCCAACTCGGAACATCAACATCCATCAACTCCCCCAACACCGGCACATCCAGCGGAGCCAGGTCATAGTTGCCAAGTTCATCACCATTGACCCAGGCCAGAAGGTCATGCGCATTGGATGCCACAGGTCTGTCATGCATAGTCGTCTCAAAGACCATGAAATGGTACTGCTTTTCGCCTGCTGGCAGAATGCCGTCGTACAAGAGGACGCCCGGTTCGCAGGGAAGGTACAGTTCCTCATGGATTTCACGTAGAAGACCCTCCCGGGGAGTCTCGCCAGGCTCCAGCTTGCCGCCAGGCAACTCCCACAGGCCTTGACTGCCGCCGGATGAGCGGCGGCAGAGCAGGACGGAGTCAGCCTGGCGTATAAAGGCTGCCACTACGATCGGAGGGCTGGGTTCGCTACTTATGTTGCGCCGCCAAGATATTCTCCCAGAAGGATATGCAATCGTTCAGCTTCCCCCTGGGTAAAGGTGATACCCTTGCCCATGCGCTGGTGGCTTGGATCCCAGGCCCGGACATCGCATTTAGGTTCCTTGCCGTTCCAGCTTACCAGGTTAAGCTCGGTTTTCCACCCGCCCCTGCTCTCTCCCAAGACTCCTATGCTCCTGACGATGCTGAACTGGATAGTATCACCTGTCCTGTCCATATAGACACCTCCGCAATGAATTCCCCGATCGGGTAATTACCTTACGCACGGAACATACATCATGCATGCGTAGCTACGGCGAATCTTTCTTTATAGGCCTGGTTCGAAACCTGTGTCATCCGGGGCAAACTCCGGGAATCTGAATACTATGACTCCACTTGGGCGCACGCGCATTTCGCACATACCTTTGCCTGCCATCTTTTCCAGTGCATCCCGAGCTGTATCGGTTGTAAAGTCGCTCTCTATGGCTACCTCACCAGGGGAGACCAGCCCCCCGTTCTTGCGGGCTGTCCGGAGGATCACCTTCTCTATACTGTCCTTTGACTTTGGAGACTCCCGGGGCACAGAGTTGTAATTATCATGGATGATGATGGTATCCCTACCGCGGCCATAGATTGCATCCCGGTAACCTGCCTTGATATTGGCTATGCGGACCTGTTCGCCAAGAGTAAAGAAGTCATAGGCAGCGCCTATGAAACCGAGGCCACCGGTAAAGAGCCAGAGGAAACCGGTTGGAATTTTGCGCAGGTAGAAGCGTTGGAGCCCCAGGACACCGAACCCGCCGATAGCCCAGAGCAGATAGGCAATAAAAGTACTATACATTCTCTTCTCCGTCGATAAAATGGCCGCCGCCCCTTTCGGGAGAGTCCCGCCCGGGCGCGATGGCTTGTACACGGTCTTGTAGAATATAGCATGGAATTACAGCCAAATGAAACCGGTACGCCTTAATTATGCCCCGGTCATGCACGTTTCAGCCAAACCCGGCCAGGGCTTTGACCTCGAGGCGCCAAAGATGGTATCACTATGTCTGTCGAGCACTTGCTCCCCAAGGGGAGCCACGCCAAGGAGATATAATGAAGGACATCAAGACCCTACTGCATGAACGAGCTGTAGGTACATCGGTAACGGCCAAAGGCTGGGTACGAACCAAACGGGCTACCAAGAATGCCATGTTCATCGAACTGAACGATGGTTCATGTTTTGCTAATA
>MIBM01000161.1:8583-9184 GCA_001830645.1 Spirochaetes bacterium RIFOXYC1_FULL_54_7 | reverse complement strand
GCCGCGGGGCAGCCGGTGGAGATACAGGCCAATACCATAGAGGTGATCGGCGAGTCACCAGTGGAGACCTACCCCCTCCAGAAGAAGGCCCACTCCCTGGAATTCCTGCGTGAAATAGCCCATCTGCGGCCAAGGACCAACACTTTTGGTGCGGTGGCCAGGATGCGCAACCAGATGGCTTTTGCGGTCCATTCCTTCTTCCAGGAACGGAGCTTCAATTATGTGCACACACCCATCATCACCGCCAGCGACTGCGAAGGCGCGGGTGAGATGTTCCAGGTTACCACCCTGGATCTGGACGCCCTGGCCAAGTCGGGCAAGCCAGTGGATTACAGCAAGGATTTCTTCGGCAAGAAATCATATCTGTCCGTTTCAGGGCAGCTGAATGTGGAGACCCACTGCATGGCCCTTGGCAAGGTGTATACTTTCGGACCCACGTTCAGGGCGGAAAACTCCAACACCACCAGGCATCTGGCGGAGTTCTGGATGATAGAGCCGGAGCTTGCCTTTGCGGAGCTTGAAGACGACATGGCACTGGCAGAAGATTTCGTACGCTATCTGCTGGGCTGGGCCCTGGACAGATGCGGTGAGGACATGGCCT
>MIBM01000161.1:7918-8500 GCA_001830645.1 Spirochaetes bacterium RIFOXYC1_FULL_54_7 | reverse complement strand
GACGCCGTAAAGGAACTTGATAAGAACGCCTCCGCCTTCGAATTCAAACCGTACTGGGGCTGCGACCTGCAGACGGAGCATGAACGTTTCCTCTCCGAAACGGTGGTTGGCGGACCGGTGATTGTCACCGATTATCCGAAGGAAATAAAAGCCTTCTACATGCGCCTGAACGACGACGGCAAGACAGTACGGGCCATGGACGTGCTGGTGCCAAGGATAGGCGAGATAATCGGCGGCTCCGAGCGTGAATACCGCCATGATGTGCTGGTGTCACGCATCAAGGAGATGAACCTGGACGAGGCGGCCTACTGGTGGTATCTGGATCTCCGCCGTTTTGGTACTGCGCCGCATGCAGGCTTTGGCCTTGGGTTCGAGCGCCTGATGCGCTATGTTACGGGTATAGAGAACATCAGGGATGTGATACCCTTCCCGAGGGCTGTGAAGCAGGCGGAGTTCTAGCAAGGCATGAAACACCGATCCACTATATCAACATACACCTCATCAGCGCACAGGCTGGTACTTCTGCTCTTCGTGATATTGACCGGGCTTGGCAAGCTTGCGGCCGACACGATACTGCAGTGG
>MIBM01000161.1:6320-7822 GCA_001830645.1 Spirochaetes bacterium RIFOXYC1_FULL_54_7 | reverse complement strand
CCGATTCCACCGGCCAGCCTGACCAAGCTCATGACCATCCGGCTGGCCCTGGAGGCGGTGAAAAACGGCAAGATCAAGCTGGACGATATTGTCGACATACGACATGAAGAGGTTAACCTGCCCTATGGTTCATCCCTGATGTATCTTCAGGCCGGCATGCAGGTGCCCTTTGATGATCTCATACGCGGTATGGCCGTCATCTCAGGCAACGATGCCGCACTGGCGGTGGCAAGGGTGCTGGGCGGGTCAACCGAAGGCTTTGCAGAAATGATGAATGCCGAAGCTGCCAGGATGGGACTGCCTACCACACGGTTTGTGGAACCATCGGGTTTGTCGGAACGCAACCTTACTACTGCCGCCGAGATGGCAGCCTTCTCCCGGCGATATCTTCTGGACGATCCTGAGGCCATCGGGAATTACCATGCACGATCATCCATGGAATTCCCGCGGGCCGAGGTCATGCCTGAGGGCATGCCGGTTCCGGACGGCAAGATACTTCTACGGAACCGCAACAACCTGCTGTTCAGTTACGAGGGCTGCGATGGCTTGAAGACGGGCTTCATACGGGAGTCGGGCTACAACCAGGTGGTTACCGCTGAACGTGGTGCTTCACGTTTCATCGTCGTGACCATGGGCGGTAAAACCGTTGCCGGCAGGAATACTGCGGGTACGAGGCTGCTTGACTGGGCCTTTGCCAATTGGCGCACTGTTGATCCCGTAGTACCTGAATTGCCATCAGTGCGGGCCTGGGGCGGAGCCAGCCCGACGGTTGGCCTTGTTCCATCGGAAAGCGGTCCTTTTACCGTGCCAAGCCAGTATGCTGGAAACATCAGCATCCGGGTTGAGGCTGAGACAGAGACCATGTCTCCCATACTGGCTGGACAGAAACTGGGAAGCCTGGTCTACCTCTCAGGCGCAAGGGTGCTGAAGCGTGTGGATCTCCTGGCTGCCAGCGATGTTCCCCAGGGGCACTTCTTCATCCGTCTACGCGATGCACTGACCCGTTTCTTCAGGGATCTGTTTACCAAAGGGGCTTGATATGAAATTCTGCTGGACCACCATCAATGTACGGGATCTGGATAAATCCGTTGCCTTCTACAGGGATATCCTTGGGCTGGAAGTAAACCGCAGGATGAAGCCGGGTCCGGAACTGGAGCTTGCCTTCCTCGGTAGCGGCGAGACCCAGGTCGAGTTGATCTGCCATGCAGGAAGCAAGGATATTTCCTTCGGCAAGGATATTTCCCTTGGCTTCATCGTGGATTCGATTGACGAATTTGCCAGGATGATTGCCGCCAGGGGTCTTCCTGTTCACTCGGGACCCTTCCAGCCAAATCCGTTCATCAAGTTCATCTACATTCAGGATCCTGACGGCCTAAAGATACAGCTTGTGGAGAATGTGAAGCCTACCTGAACCGGGAAACAGGTAAGCTCACGTTCTGTCCGGCATCAGGGAACTGTAGTTTCACCCCGGCAACCCTAGTCCGAGAACCCCGCCGTCCCGC
>MIBM01000161.1:1634-6247 GCA_001830645.1 Spirochaetes bacterium RIFOXYC1_FULL_54_7 | reverse complement strand
CCTGTCCGCCAACTCCTGTACCGTACCTGCTCCGGAAGCAGCCATGACCCTCAGCATGGCGCCTCTGGCCTGGCGCGGCGAGCCTTCGAAGGCCGGCTGCCTTGCATGGGCAGTGCTGCGCCGTGACGGATTGGGGGCTACCTTCTTGAGCCAGGCGCCGTAATCCATCATTGCATAGTGCCAGGAGCGAGGATCGGATCTGTCCAGGACAGCGGCGGCGACCGGCTCAAGGGCCTGGTCTTTTACCAACAAATGCGGATCAGTAAAGAAATGGAATATGAGCGCCGAGCGTATGTTGGTCTCCAGAAAGGCATCATCGTGGTTCCAGGCGAAGCAGCGTACTGCCCTGGCTGTGTAGCGACCTATGCCGGGCAGGGCCAGGAGGGCGTCCTCGTCTTCAGGTACCTTGCCGCTATGCTGAGCCAGGCACATTCTGGCGCAGTTCCGCAGGCGTAGAGCCCGGTTGTTGTACCCAAGGCCTTTCCAGGCCTCATACACCGCTGAAAGCGGGGTTTCTGCCAGGGATGCAAGATCGGGAAATTGCCGGAACCAGTCATCGTATTTGGGTGCAACCCGGTGTGTCTGGGTCTGCTGCAACATCACCTCGGATACCAGGATGCGCCATGGATCCCGGGTCTGGCGCCAGGCAAAAGTCCGGCTGTTGCGATGGTAATGGTCCAGAACCACCGACCTGAAGCTCTGGATAGCTTCGGGGGCCAGAGCAGGGGGTACAGCGGTCCGAATTACTGTGGCGCGGTCTTGCCTGGTCCGGCTGATCTGCGGATCCACTATGCAAAGATGTGCACGTACTCGTGCAGCAACTCCTCGCCTTCCTTCTTGCAGCCACCGCAGACGGTACCGATCTTGGTGCGCTCCTGGAGGCCTTCCCAGTCCCTTGCACCGGCCTTTACGGCTTCTTCTATGTCGCGGTCGGTTATATTCAGGCAGGTGCAGATGACCTTGGTACCTTCATTGCGGAACAGGCCTTCGCGGCCGGTCTTGACAAGATAATCATCAACAGCTGCCCGGAGGGCCTTGTCACCGAGTACGGAACAATGGATCTTGTTGTCGGGCAGGCCGCCGAGCTTCTGGGCTATGTCGTTGGGCTTGATGCTGTAGGCTTCCTTGATTTCCATGCCTTTTACCACGTCCGAAAGCATGGAGGTGCTGGCGATGGCGCTGGCGCAGCCATAGGTCCTCCAGCGGACATCCTCTATCACGTCGTCTTTTATCTTGAGCATGAACTGCATCTGGTCACCGCATTTAACACTGCCGGTGATGCCTTCAGCATCGTAGCTGAAGTTCTCATCAGGGCTGAAGACGTTGCGGGGGTTCATGAAATGGTCTTTTACGACATCCGAATACATCCAGGCGAACATGTCGCTCATAGTTTCCTCCAGTGGTATTTCAGGCTTCTATCGTGGACATGGCCCTCAGGCGGGCAATGATGGGCGGAAGCTGCTGCAGTACATAGTCGATCTCAGCCTCGGTGGTATCCCGGCCCAGGCTGAAGCGTATGGATCCATGGGCCAGTTCCGGACCTACGCCGGTGGCCAGAAGGACGTGGCTGGGCTCCAGGCTGCCTGAGGCACAGGCCGACCCGGTGGATACGTGGATGCCGGCAAGATCGAGGTACAGGAGTATGGATTCACCCTCGGCACCGGGAAAGGACACGTTCAGGGTATTGGGAAGCACCGTTACCGGGTGTCCGTTTATCCTGGCCTTCGGAATCTTCTGTGCAATGCCGTCGCGCAGGCGGTTGCGGAGGGCGGTGACCCGGGCGGCATAAGCAGGCAGTTCGGCAAGGGCAAGCTCGGCCGCGGTGCCGAAACCGAAGATGCCGATGTTGTTGTACGTACCTGCCCTGTGGCCGTGCTCCTGGTGTCCACCTCTGATGAGGGGTTCCAGGGGTGCTCCCTTGCGCAGGTACAGGGCGCCGATGCCCTTGGGGCCATACAGTTTGTGGCAGGACATGGTCAGGTAGTCCACACCCCAGCTGTCCACATCTACGGGAATCTTTCCCACGGCCTGGGTCGCGTCGGTATGTAGCCAGGCTCCGGCTGCCTTGGCTATCCGTGACACTGCCGCCATATCCTGGATGGTACCAATCTCGTTGTTGGCCGCCATCACCGACACCAATAGGGTATCGGAACCAACGGCCGCCTGCAGTTCGTCCAGGTTGATGCGGCCATGGTCGTCCACACCCACAAACGTTACCGGGAAGCCTTCGCTCTGGAGCCATCTAGCCGAGTTGAGCACACAGGGATGTTCTATGGCTGTGGTGACTATGCCTTTCCGCGGCCCCTTCCGTCCAAGATGGAACATGGTTGCAAATACCGTGTTGTTGGACTCCGAACCGCCACTGGTAAAGATTATCTGTTCGGGATCCGCTCCGGCGCCTACCAGTAGGGCAACCGCAGCACGGGATGCTTCAACCCTGGCCCTGGCCCTGCGGCCTGCCTCGTGCATACTTGAAGCGTTGGCATACAGATCAAGATCAGCGATCATGGTATCTTTAACCACTGGGTGAAGTGGCGTGGTTGCATTGTAATCCAGGTAAACAGGGCGTCTGTCCATAGTACTCATCCTTCCGTTACGTCTTTGAGGGTTCTTTCCCCGAGATATTCGTCTATCGCGTCCTTGAGGCCTATCCAGAACTTCCGTGGCTGGCAGCCTTGGCCTTGGGCGCAGGAGCCTATGGCATCCACACAGGTTACGGGTTTTACCGACCCGTCCAAGGCCTCGACTATGCTTAGCATGGTTATGCTGGCAGGATCTGCTGCAAGGCGGTAGCCACCGTGCTTGCCCCTCTCACTGTCCACCAGGCCCGAGGTCTTGAGGAGGGACATGATGCCTTCAAGGTACTTGGAAGGAATGCTTTCAGCGCTGGCTATCTCGGCACTGGTCGCCGAACGCCCGCCAAGGGTGGCGAGGTAGGACATGGCCCTGATTGCATACTGCGTCTTTGCTGAGACTGAAAACACGTATACTCCAGTATTCCTATCGGGATGGTAGGAATATACACCAGTAGCCGTTTCCGGTCAAGGCCGTTTCCAGAAAGGCCGCCTTCTGAGCCAGGAGCCTATGACTACTACACAGGCAGTCAGAAGGTAAGGTAGAGCCATGAGCAGATCGGCTTGGGCTCCAGGTATGGCCTGCCCCGCGCCGGCTGCGGCCATGAGCATGGCAAATACCGCTGTAGCCACGATGGTGCCTCCCAGGCGGCGGCCACCAAGATAGATGGCTACCAAGGCTATCCAGCCTCTGCCTGCGCTGAGGTTGGGCACCCAGGCGCCAATGCCGGCTGCCAGCACTGCCCCGGAAACCCCACAGGCCAGGCCGGAGAGGGCAAAAGCCTGACTCCGTGTCCGGTCGGGATCAAGGCCTGCCAGGCGCAGGGCATCGGGATTGGTACCGGTGGCTCGCAGGCGCAGGCCGAAGGGTGTAGTCCCCAGAACCAAAGCCACCAGCAAGGCAAAGAAAATGGCCAGATAATCTGACTGCCGGTGACCGACCAGGGTACCAATGAAGGCAGGAAGCCCTTCCATGGAACTGAAGAGCCGCGAAGTAGCCAACTGGGACACCGGCACAACACCCTTGGTTCCGAAGCTGGCCTGGGAAACCAGGGAAACAATTCCTGGGGCCAGGAGGTTCAGACCCAAGCCTACCACAAAGGGATCTGCCTTGGTCTTGACCGCAAAACGGTCGGAAAACCACGAAGTCGCCGCCGCAACGATCATGGCTGCTAGCAGACCTAGAGTCGCTCCGGCCTGTGAACCTACCAGCACAAAGGTAAAGCCTCCAAGAAGGATGAGCCCCTCAAGAGCGATATTCAGAACCCCCACATACTCGGTGGCAAGACCGGCAAGGGCCACGGGAAGGAGGGGTGCCAGTACACTTATGGTTGAAGGGAAGATGCTGCCCAGCGCATTCATGATGCAACCCTATGGTATGAAAGGAAATCCTTGAAGAATCGCCAACCGGGTCTGGCAGTGACCAGGATGAGTACCAGAGCCTTTATAACCAGTGAGGCATCCGGGTTGACGTCCGTAAGTATGGCTGCCTGCCGGCTCCCGGAATCCAGCCAGGCAAAGAGCAGGGCTGCAAGGGGTACTGCGGCCGGCTTGTTGCCCGCCACAAGAGCGACGCCTACCGCACTCCAGCCAAGGCCCCCACTCATACCGCGTATAGCCGTGCCATTGGCTCCAAGGGCCAGGGACGCACCGGCCAGGCCGTGGAAGGCACCGGCGGCTAGTATGGGAACCCAGGAGAACAGTGTAACCGGATAGCCTTGCAAAGTTGCGAAAACACGGTTCCTGCCGTAAAGGTCCATCATGGCGCCCGTTCTGGTATGCTCGAAGAATAACCAGCTCATGGCGCACAGACCAATGAAGACAAGAGGCATGGGTGTAAGCGCAGATGGCAAGGCCAGCCTCGGAAGGAGTGCTGATGTTTGTACAGGAGGAAGGGCAACCAGGTTGTTGGTGACATCCCGCAATGGTCCTGCGATGGCCCAATCCGTTCCAAGTACCACGGCATAGGAGATGAGGAAACTGGTAAGCAGGACATCGGCATCCGCAAAACGCTTGCCCAAGGCCGGCAGCATGGCAACC
>MIBM01000161.1:0-1611 GCA_001830645.1 Spirochaetes bacterium RIFOXYC1_FULL_54_7 | reverse complement strand
AAGGAGGGCGGTGCCAAGGCCAAGGGCACCACCCAAGCCAGAGGCTCCCGCCAAGGCTGCCGCCAATGCTCCGCTGTAGGCCTGCCCTTCCCCGGCGAGGCTGAAATGACCAGCCCTGAAAGCAGAGATGGCACCAAGCGCACAGAGCCCCAGGGGAGCGGCGCTCTCCAGCATGGACAGGAAGACATTGCGCGAGATGAAGGGCACCACAAAAAAGGCACGCAAGCCCTGCACTGGATTTGCGCCGGAGAAGGCGGCAAAGGCAGCAGCCAATAGAGCGGCAAAACTACCGGCCACCACCAGCCGGAGGACACTTCCCGAAGATGGCGCAGTGGTGGAACTCATGAACTGGCTCCGGTAAGGATGGATGCAAGCCGTCCGTCGTGCAGATTCACATTGTTTACAGGAAACAACCTGCCACGGTACAGGGCAAAGGAGCGGTCAGCCAGATCGGAAAGATCCTCCGGATCAGAGGTCAGCAGCAGCACCGCCGCACCGGCATCCCTTGCAGCCCTGAGGCGCTGGAACAGCAGGGTACGGGCAGCCATGTCCAGGCCCTGGGCAGGGTTTGCTGCCAGCACAACCGGCCGGTAACCGTCCAGCTCGCGGGCGGCCACCAGACGCTGCTTGTTACCCCCCGAAAGAGTCGGGACCGCCTGGTCCTTGCCACCCTTTATGCCGAAGGTCTCCCGCAGCCGGTCAGCATCCTTGTCTTGGAGCAATCCCCGGGCAAAAGCTGTAAAACCATAATTCTGCAGCCGTTTTGAGACCAGGTTGCACTTGACTGTTGTAGAACTGCACAGCCCCCTGTACTCCCTGTCTGTGGGGAGGTAGGCCATAATGGCAGTGCGCAGCTTCCGGGGATCAATCCCGGACAGGGTCTGGCCTTGGACCAGGATAGCTCCACGATCAGGCTGGATCAGACCGCTGGCAAGGTCTTCAAGCACGTCAAGCCCATTTCCACCGAGAGCTACGACGCCTACAACCTCACCGGAGCGCACAACCAGATTCAGATCCTGTATGGCGTCGAAGGTGGAACCGGATGGCGCCTTCATCGATACATTGCGAAATTCAAGGGCTGTCTCGCCAGGTCGGGTTGTGGAACTGCTGTCGAGTTCGCAGGCATTGGCACGTACTATGAGATCCGCAAGGTCACACTCCTCTAGCCCTGCCGCAGGTAATGTGCGCACAACCTTGCCGTCACGCATCACGGTTATCCTGTCCGCAAGATTCAATATTTCCTTGCTGCGGTGTGATATGTATACAATACCAGTTCCTGCTGCAGTCAGGCGCCGGATGAGGGCAAAGAGTGCCTCGGTCTCGTGCTCGGCAAGTATGCTGGTCGGCTCGTCAAGGATAAGCACGTCGGCACCCCTGGCCAGGGCGCGGAGGATCTCCGCCTCGCGTTTCTGGGCATTTGGCAGGAAAGAAACAGGCACATCGGGATCAAGGGTAAAGCCATAGCGGCCGCAGAGCAAGGACAGATCATAGGCTGCCTTTTTCTTATCGTAGAAGAAGCCCGCCAGAAGCGGTTCGTGGCCAAGGGCAACGTTTTCTGCTGCTGTCAGGTTTGATGCCAGCATGGAATACTGGGGGACTATGCCGATGCCA
>MIBM01000160.1 GCA_001830645.1 Spirochaetes bacterium RIFOXYC1_FULL_54_7 | reverse complement strand
TGGACCTGGGACAGGAGCTCGTTTATGTTGAACAGGCGGTACTTCACTCCATCCCATTCTTCCTTGGACTGCTGCCTGAGCATGGCCTGGAACTGGGTGGTGGCACCGTCCTGGTCCTTTGCCCCGCGCTCGAAGACCTGCACCGAGCTGGCCAGGTTCTCGTAGATCGATGCCGACGCCTGGTCGGTGAACTTGAGGCCTTCCAGCATTATTCCCATGGTCTGGTATTCTTCAGGTGCCAGGCCAAGCAATTCGTTGGCATAGCTCAGGTGGGCATAGGAGGTCATCTGGCCCAGGATGCCGGTGTCAAAGCTGATGCCGGCCAGGGTAAACTCGCCTACGTTGTTCTGGCCGGTCACGGTCTGCATCTGCACCAGGAGCCCGTCGCCTATCTGTACGTTCAGCCTGGCTGCGATCTTCTCCGACAGTATCAGCCCGTGTGTGTCATCCATGGCTTCCCAGGATCCGTCCTTCAGGAGCAGTCGTTCACGCAGGAAGGTTTCCCGCTCCAGGTCGGCCCCGGCTACGGTGGTCCGTATCTTCTTGCCCTCGAAGATCAGGGTTCCCATGAACTCAGAGCGTCTGGTTATGTACTGCACCGGAGCACCGGAGGCCGCCACCGCAGCGCTTAGTGCCCTGTCGTCACGGATGACGGACAGTACCTTGTCGCTTTCCGTTTTTTCGGAGCCGCTTATGAAGACGTGTCCTGCGGCCAGATGGGAGAAATTTTCTGCCACATTGGCAGAGAAGGATCCGGCAAAACCGTTTATAAGGGTTACTATCATGATGCCGAAGGCAATGGCGCCTCCGAGCAGCAAGCTGCGTTTCTTCTGCCTGCTCAGGTTGCGCAGGGCTATGGTTGCTACCGTTTTCATGGCATTTCCTATTCTGTCTGCATGGCCTGCACGGGTTGTATGCGCAGGGCTACGCTCACGGGGTAAATGGATGCTGCAAGCCCGACTATCGTAATCAGTATCAGCGCGCTGAACACCGACAGGGGTTCCACGATGGTCCTGAGAACCTTCCCTCCGAAGAGTATCTCCAGGAAGGGATTGGACGCTTCTATGCCGATGGCATTTATGATGCCCACCGCAATGAAGGACAGCACGATGCCGATAACGCCGAAGCCCAGCGCCAGGGTTACCGTCTCGGCGGCAAACATCTTGCGCACAAAACCTTTGCCGGCCCCCAAGGCGCGCATGGTACCTATCTCTCCGGTCCGTTCTATGACAGAAACCACCAGGGTATTCATGATGATTATCACCGCGACCACAGCCAGAATGATGATGGCAATGGTAAAGACTATGCGAAGCACATCCACCGACTGGGCGTAAGGACCTGCAGCCTTCTGCCAGTCCCCGGCCTGGGCTTCAATGCCTTCCGCTGCAAACCAGGCGTTCAGCTCGGCCACCGTCTGCTTGACCCGGGTGGGATCATCCAGGCGCACTACGATGGAATGCCAGGCCCCGGTATCAGCTACGTTCAGACGCTCCCGGGTGGTGGTGTCGCCCAGTATGCTGTCCAGGTTCTCGTCGGTGAAGGTAAACCCGGCACCAGAGCCTGCAGAGTCGTCCCCGGCAACCGCATTGCCGCCGAACACGTCATCAGAAAAAAGATCATCGGAGAACAGTGCATCCAGGTCGTCCACGGCCAGCATGGCTGTGGCCTGCTCGCCTAGTTCCACGCCTTCCGAACTTCCCACGGTCATGCTGTTCAGTACCCGCAGGGAGTCTATGTCTATGTAGGACAGCTGTTCGGGGCCGGCGCCTTCTGAAATCTGCCTGAAGGTGCCCACAAGAGGTGCGCTGCGCAGGCGCATGCCGGTGCCGCTGAAGCCCTGTATCAGCACCTC
>MIBM01000159.1:11009-11749 GCA_001830645.1 Spirochaetes bacterium RIFOXYC1_FULL_54_7 | reverse complement strand
GTTGCAAAACTGGAAACCGAAGGCGTAGTGGTCATGCCGTCAAATTACCGGGCAGCCCTGCTGGCCCTGGAGATCGCCATGGCTGCTGGCAAGGGAGGCGCCAAATGAGTGCAAAACCTGTAAACGATCTGTTCGCGGGCGAACTGCGGGCAGTGAATATCGGCCTCGAATCCTTTGCCGACAACCTGGCTCGGGAGGGAGCTCCCGTGGTCCATGTAAACTGGCGGCCACCCGCCGGAGGGGATATCAAGGCTTTGGCTGCCCTGGATGCCCTGGCCAAGGGGACCAGGGTTGATGTCGAGGCTGCCAATGCCGAGGCAGTGCGGCGCATCCTGGCAGCCAAGCCGACAGTGGTTGGCATCGGCATTGCCAGGGACGTGGTACCCGGCATGGCCAAGGATCTGATCCTGCATGCCGGTCCACCGGTTACCTGGGATAAGATGTGCGGCCCCCTGCGTGGTGCTGTCATGGGTGGTCTGATGTACGAGGGCCTGGCCAAGACCGCCGAAGAGTCGGAGATCCTGGCGGCATCGGGCAAGATACGCTTCGAGCCCTGCCATCACCACGACGCCGTAGGCCCCATGGCCGGGGTGATGACCGCCAGCATGCCGGTCTGGATAGTGGAGAACCAGGCCTTCGGCAACCGCGCCTACTGCACCCTGAACGAGGGCCTTGGCAAGGTACTGCGCTACGGTGCCTACTCCGAAGAGGTGCTGGAGAGGCTGCGGTGGATGGGGGCC
>MIBM01000159.1:6852-10976 GCA_001830645.1 Spirochaetes bacterium RIFOXYC1_FULL_54_7 | reverse complement strand
CTGCGCGGCCCCATCGACATGAAGTCGGTCATAGCCCAGATACTGCAGATGGGCGACGAAGGCCACAACCGCAACCGGGCAGGCACCTCGATCATCATCCGCGAGCTGGCCCCCCATCTGGTGATGCTGGATTATCCCCGGGAGAAACTGGCCAAGGTACTGGCCTTCCTGAACGCCAATGACCATTTCTTCCTGAACCTGACCATGCCCAGCGCCAAGTGCACCGTGGACGCCGCGGCGGGTATTGAAGGAAGCAGCATCATCACCACCATGGCGCGCAACGGCACGGAGTTCGGTATTAAGCTGTCCGGCCTGCCAGGGCACTGGTTCACCGGACCCGCAGGTGTGGTGGATGGCCTGTATCTGCCCGGCTACAAAGCCGAGGATGCCGCCAGGGATATCGGTGATTCAGTGATCACCGAGACCTCGGGCATAGGTGGCTTTGCCATGGCTGCGGCCCCCGCAATAGTCAAATTTGTTGGCGGCTCTCCCAAGGACGCGGTGGATGTGACCCTTCGCATGTACGAGATCTGCCAGACCGAGAACGACGCCTACCAGATTCCCGTCCTTGATTTCAGGGGTACCCCCACCGGCATAGATGTGCGCAAGGTGGTGGAGACAGGCATCCTGCCCGCCATCAACACCGGCATAGCCCACAAGAACCCCGGTGTAGGCATGGTCGGCGCCGGCCTTGTGAAGCCGCCCGAGAATGCATTCAGAGAAGCGCTTGTTGCATTTGCGGATAAGTATGCTGTGTAGGGAAATGTTCGGGCGGCTTGGCGCGCAAGGACGCGCGCTCCTGCCCGGATCTGCGCAGCGCGCCGCTCGGCGAGCGAGCAGGAACGTCATGGACGACGCAAAACCCCCGGAGAATGCATTCAGAGATGCACTGGTTGCCTTTGCAGAGCGATATGCAATATGAAGATCGGGGGTTTGGGGCGCAGGGTGCGCTGCGAGACTCGTCGCATGTATACATGCGCGCGCCGCAAGGGCATCGACGCGAGCCGGCGAGCGGCAGAGGGGGATCTGCCCCCAGGTGCGAAGCACTAGCGCGAGGGATCGCAGCGAGTACCCCACAGCGTAGCGAGGAGTACTCGCGAAGAGCCCGGCCCGGCGTAGCCGGGAGCGCCCAATATTTGCATGTTATTGTACGTTGTAATAGGAGGTTTTTATGAAGATGATTGACCTTACCATCCCCCTGGGGATCGGCACACCGCCCTGGCCCACCTATGAGCCGCTCGAAGTAAAGTACTTCAAGCGCCTGGCGCCTAATGGTGCCAATGGCCAATTGGTAACCCATTCCAACCATGTGGGCACCCATCTGGATGGCGAGATCCATTTCTATACCCCAGGCAAGGACATCGCGTCCCTGGACATGGACTTCCTGGTGCATGAAGCTGCTGTAGTTGACCTGTCGGATGTGGTCGGAGCGTATGACATCTACACGTCCAGGATGGTCGAGGAGCGGATCGAGGTAAAAGAGGGTGACATTCTGATAATTCACACTGGTTTCCATCATTACGGATGGGACCAGCCGACGGGAGACGAGATCAAGTACATGATCAAGCATCCCGGACCGGACCGCGAGTTTGCCGAGTGGGCCAAGAAGAAGAAGCTGCGCTGGATAGGTGTGGACTGCGGCAGCGCTGACCATCCCATGAACACCAAGGTGCGTGAGTGGATGCCTAGACAGGCAGCCGAGTGTGAACTGCACTTCAAGAAGAAGTACGGCAAGAGCATTGACGAGATATTCACTGATGACAAGTACCAATTGATGCACATCGAGATGTTCAGTGATCACATAATCCATGCCGAGTGCGTGGGCGGCGACCTTGATCTTCTGCTGAACCAGCGCGTTACAGTGGGCTGTTTCCCCTGGCGCTTCGTGGACGGTGAATCAAGCATTGCCCGTATTGTGGCCATGGTGGATGACGACCGCTACGCACAACTGATGGCCAAGAAGGCCAAGTGCGAGCTTACCAAATTCGGCGACATAGCCGGTGCCAAGGCAACCTGGCTGCACGAAGAAGCACGCAAAGTCAAATGAGTTGCAAGCGCCGGGAGCAAGGTGGGGAATGGCTTGCAGCCGCAGTCTTTGCTCCAGCTGCCCCGGCGGAATCATTTCTGTACATCCCTTCCTGAGGAGCCAATATGTCCAAGCCACTTGAGGGCGTACGCGTCCTTGACCTGACCCGGGTGCTTGCCGGACCGTACTGCACCATGATGCTTTCCGACCTCGGTGCGGAGATCCTGAAGGTCGAGGTACCAGGAACCGGTGACGATTCCAGGGCCTTCGGGCCTTTCCGCAACGGCACCAGCCTGTATTTCATAACCATCAACAGGGGCAAGGAGAGCATCGCCATCAACCTCAAGACCGAGGCAGGCAAGAAGCTCCTCAAGGATCTGGCCGCCAAGTGCGACGTAGTGGTGGAGAACTTCCGGCCAGGCACCATGGAGAAACTGGGTTTGGGCTGGGATGTACTGCAGAAGCTGAATCCCCGGCTGATCTACGCCGCGGTCTCTGGTTTCGGTCATACGGGTCCCGACTCCAAGCGGCCGGCCTACGACATCCTGGTGCAGGCCATGGGCGGGGTCATGAGCATCACCGGTTGGCCGGACGCGCCGCCGACACGGGTAGGCATGTCCTTGGGAGACATAACAGCTGCCATCTTCGGCGCCAACGGCATCATGGCCGCCCTGTACCAACGCGAGAAGTCAGGCAAGGGACAGAAGGTGGATGTGGCAATGCTCGATTGCCAGTTGGCCATTCTTGAAAACGCCCTGGTGCGCTTCCAGGTAGACGGTGAACCGCCAGCACCCCTTGGCACCAGGCACCCTACCATCACGCCTTTCCAGGCCTTCCGCGCCTCTGATGACTGGTTTGTGCTGGCTGTTGGCAACGATGCCCTATGGAAGACCTTCTGTGATACGGTAAACCGTCCGGATCTGCTGGCTGACCAGCGCTTCACAACCAACAACAGCCGCACCAAGTACCTGAATGACCTGATACCCGTTCTGGATGTATTGTTTGCCCGTAAACCTGCCAGGCAGTGGCTGGATCTGCTGGAGGCAGCCGGGGTGCCGGCCGCTCCGGTCAACTCCATAGACAAGGTTATGGAAGACCGCCAGCTCAAGGCTCGCAACATGTTCCTGACTGTGGATGATGATGTGGCCGGTACGGTTACCATTCCAGGCAATCCGATCAAGATGGACAATCTGCCTGAGACTCCCGACCGTCCCCATGCGCCGGCCATAGGAGAGCATACCGAGAAGATCCTTACCGGGCTTTTGGGTCTGTCGGTGGACGCCATACAGAAACTCCGCGACGAGGGAGCCATCTAGCATGGCTTACCTGCGGCCCGAAGCTGTAGCGCCTGCCAGCCTTGTTGACAGTCCGGAAAGTGCCGGGTTAGCCCGGCAGTTACGCTCTGGAGCCTTACCGGTGCGGGACTACATCGAAGCTTGCCTGGCCAGGGTCGACGCTTACGAACCGGCCATCAAGGCCTTGCTGCCTGAGCCGGGCCGTCGCGAGCGCCTGCTGGCAGAGGCTGCAGCACTGGAAGCCCGCTGGCCGGATCCGGAAAACCGGCCGGCCTTGTTTGGCCTCCTGTTCGGCGCCAAGGATATCTTTGCAGCCGATGGTTTTGAAACCAGAGCCGGCTCGCGCCTGCCATGCGAGCTGTTCCGCATGCCCGAGGGACCGGTGGTTAGGGCCCTGAAACACGCCGGGGCCTTACTGCTGGGCAAGACGGTTACCACCGAGTTTGCCTATTTTGCCCCTGGTCCTACCGGAAACCCCTGGAATCCGGCCCACACCCCCGGCGGATCAAGCTCGGGCTCCGCAGCGGCGGTTGCGGCCGGTTTCTGCGCTCTGGCAACGGGAACCCAGACCATAGGTTCCATCTCCAGACCCGCAGCCTTCTGCGGCGTTGCCGGTTGGAAGCCAAGTTACGAACGTACCAGCCGCCAGGGCGTGGTGCCTTTCAGCCCATCGGTTGACCATGCCGGCCTCTTTGCCGCTGATCCCGGAAGCCTTGCCCTTGGTGCGGCAGCAGTGGTACCAGATTGGCGTCATGATGATTTTGCATCAGCCATGAATGCCTATACCAGATCCCTGCCGGTGT
>MIBM01000159.1:2577-6768 GCA_001830645.1 Spirochaetes bacterium RIFOXYC1_FULL_54_7 | reverse complement strand
GTGCTGGTTTTACGGTGCTGTCGGTACCGGTCTTCGAGGACATAGCCGGGATAAACGACAGGCACCGGCGCATTTGCGCGGCAGATATCGAACGGGTGCACCGCAATTGGTTTGCCCGCTACGAAGATTTGTACTCCAGCCAGAGCACCGAGCTTATCCGCAAAGGCGCTGCAATAGGTGACGACGAACTGGAACGCGACAAGGCCGGACGCCTGGAGATGCGCGCACAATTGGAGCAACTTCTGCACGATGCCGGCGTGGATCTCTGGATCTCTCCGGCGGCCACTGGTCCGGCACCGGCAGGTCTGGCCGCCACAGGCAGCCCAATAATGAACCTGCCCTGGACCTTTGCCGGCCTGCCTACCCTGGCCTTACCGGCTGGCAAGAGCTCAGATGGCCTGCCCTTGGGACTTCAGTTGGCGGCGCGATTCGGCAGGGATGAGGAGTTGCTGGCGATGGGCTGTGCGGTGGGGAGGGCGTTGCCCGTTCTCTGGGAGTTTTAAACCTTGAACTGATGGTTTGGCCGGGTATCAATGGCAATTCATGATGCTCGGTCAAGTTTTTCTGCAATAATTGGTAGGATGACTTGACAATATAGGGAAACGGGTTTGTAATGTCTCATCCCCAAGGAGGCATAGCGTGAAAAAGCTGATTCTGATCTTCATGATTCTAGTGGTTCTCACCTCGACGGCGTTCGGTCAAAGGAAGACTGAACTGCTCATCGGTACTGCCAGCATGGGAGGTGCTTTTTACCCCGTCGGGCAGGGCATTTCCAATCTCGTGACCAAGTACAGCGGTAGTTTTACCATGGTACCGGTTGTAACCGGTGGCGCGGTGGAGAATCCCCGCTTGGTCACCTTGGGTGATGTCGATATAGCCATTACCAATGCCAACCTGGCGTACTTTGCATCCATGGGTACTGCACCTTTCGACCGCAAGTATGATATCCAGAGCGTAGCCAGCCTGTATCCAAGTGTGCTGCATATTGCAACCTTGGCAAAATCGTCCATCAAATCCATAAACGACCTTAAGGGTAAACGTGTCGCAGTTGGTCCAGCTGGTGGTGGTACCATCGACATACTCAAGGCCATACTCGAAGAATACGGCATGAGCCTGAGCGACTTTACCCCAAGCTATCTTGCCTACGGTGATGGATTCAGTGAAATGTCAGACGGCAATGTGGATGTAGCCCTTGCACTGGCCGGGTATCCCACCGCAGCTGTCATGCAGACCGTAGCCACCAACAAGATCAGCTTCATCCAGCTTGAACCTGCCAGAATGGCCAATATCATCAGGAAATATCCCTACTATTCTGACATCACAGTGGCCAAAGATGTGTATAAAACCGATGAGGATGCGGTCATGATCGGCGTCCAGAATGTTCTGATCGTCAAGCGGAGCCTGGCTGAGGACACGGTCTACAAGATCACCAAGGCGGTATTCGACAACCTGCCAGAGTTTGCCGCGGCCAATGCCAATGCCAAGCAGATCAGCATGGCCAAAGCTTCGCAGGTACCCATTCCCCTGCATCCAGGGGCCCAGAAATATTTCTCGGGTAAGTAATCACCGGGAACCGCTTGTGACAGTACCTGGGAGAGCGCGTGACCCGTCTCCTGGGTACCTGGTCGGACAAAAACAGACACTGGAGTCTAAGATGCATGAACAAACTGCGTTCTCGAGGACGCTCAAAATGCTGATAGCGGCGCTGGCAACTCTCGTCGGTGCCTTCCATGTATTAAACGTCTCCGGGATCATCGTCCTTTCGACGATGATAGTCCGTATTACCCATATATCCTTCATGATGACCATAGCCTTCCTATCCTTTCCCCTGACCAAGAAAAGTTCCGGCAGCGCGGCAGACCATGTTGTCCGTGTCATCCTTGCCCTGGCAACGGTTGCAGGGAGTCTGTACATGCTCATCCGCTGGCAGGATATAGCCAGTTCCGGAGGTCTGACATCCAGAACTGATGCGGTCGTTGGCTTTGTCATGATCTTCGTAGTGCTAGAGGCCACCCGGCGCAGTGTCGGATTGGCCTTGGCCATCATCGCGGCGGTCTTTCTGGTGTACCCTTTTGTTGGCCAGTTCCTGCCCGGGATGCTCTACACGAGGACCATCAGGCTGGAGCGGCTCTTTACCTTCCTATTCACCACAAGCGAAGGCATCTACGGCATCCCGATTGGGGTCTCGTCGACCTATATTGTTCTGTTCTGCATCTATGGTGCTTTCCTGAGCGAGTTCGGTGCAGGTGATTTCTTTTATACGGTAGCCAAGAAGGTCACCCGCAACCTGGTGGCAGCCTCGGCCAAGACCGCGGTGGTGTTCAGTACCCTCATTGGCATGATCTCCGGATCAGCCGCGGGTAACGTCGCTGTGGCCGGTGTCTTTGCGATCCCGTGGATGAAGAAAGAAGGCTACAAGGATTACGAGGCAGGCGCAATCGAAGCACTGGTTTCAACCGGTGGCCAGATAATGCCGCCTATCATGGGTGCTGCGGCCTTCATAATGGCCGAGATCCTCGGTGTGGCCTACATGACCATCATGAAGACAGCTATCATTCCTGCCCTCCTGTTCTTTGCTTCCACTTTCATCATCGTGCATCTCCTTGCGCTTCGGAATGGCATCGGTGTCAAAAGCGGCGAGGAAAAACCGGAGGAGAAGGACAAGAATCTTCTGGAGAACGGTGTCCACTTCTTGGTGCCCTTCATTACGCTGCTGGTCATGATGTTCATGAATTACTCTCCCTTCAAGGCGGCCTACTGGTCAATACTGGCGTTGCTGGTGGTCAACATCATCTGGAACCGCAAAATTGACAAGGTTTTCATTGACAAGATCCTGAAATCCCTGAAGGACGGGGCGACTGCTACCGTTCCGCTGGCCATAGCCTGCGCCGCAGCGGGCATACTTTCCGGTGTGCTGTCTGTTACCGGTCTGGGATCCAAGATGTCCGGCATGATCGTGTCCCTCTCTATGGGCATACCCTTCCTGGCCTTGGTACTCACGATGATCGTAGCCATAATCCTGGGCATGGGGCTCCCCACTACGGCAGCCTACCTGATTCTGGCTACTGTCATAGCCCCGGCGCTCACCGAGATGGGTATCCCTGCATTGACCGCCCATATGTTTGTCTTCTTCTACGGCTGCCTTTCCACGATCACTCCCCCGGTAGCCTTGGCGTCCTATGTAGCTGCGGGCATAGCAGGTGCCGATGTGAACAAGGTAGGATGGACGGCCTTCAAGTATGGCATAGCCACGTACATACTGCCTTTCATGTTTGTGTATGGCCCGGCCCTGCTCATGCAGGGAACAGTGGGAGAAATTGTCTGGACCATTGCTATAAGCCTGGTAGGGGTCTATTCCCTGGCCGCAGGCGTGGTGGGCTATCTGCGTAGTGCCTTGCCAGCCTGGGCACGGATCGCCCTGGTTCTTGCGGGCCTATCCATGATAAGCCAGGGGCTGGTGACCGACCTGATCGGCGTCGCTGTCTTCGCTGCAATTTACCTTGTGACTGGTATCAAACCCAGGCAGGCAGCGGTATAGATGAAGGACATTATGGTTACGCCTATCGTCAGGACAAGTGTTGTCGAACAGGCAATCAGCAGGATCTATGAGCTCATACGGGATGGCAACCTGAAGGAAAGCGACCGCTTGCCTACCGAAAGGCAACTGTCCGAGATGTTCGGTCTGTCGCGGAACTCCCTAAGGGAGGCAATCCGGGTACTGGACATCCTGGGTATTGTCCGGGTTGACCAGGGCTCAGGCATGGTCATAGATACCTCCCGGGTCTCGAGTTCAGTTACGAGCCACTTGTCTTTTGCGCTGCTTCTGAACAGGCACAAGCTGAACGAGCTCTTCGAGGCCCGTCTGCTCATAGAGACGGAGTGTGCCGGGCTTGCCGCTCAACGTGCGACACAGGATGAGATTGCCGAGCTTCACAGGGTATATGCCGAGATGGTGGCTGCGGGTCTAAACAGGGGAAAAGGCATAGAGTGCGAACTGCGGTTGCATAGCCTGATCACCAAAGCGGGCAGGAACACCATCCTCGAGAAAATTCTGGATTCCCTTGGTGATATCCTGCGGGAAAGCAGGGCTGCTACTGTCCCGCGTAATGGTGTCAGTGAAGGGACCATCGAATCCCAACGTAGGATAATAGAAGCCATCGAGGCCAGGGATGTTCCCAGTGCCAGGATGTT
>MIBM01000159.1:0-2562 GCA_001830645.1 Spirochaetes bacterium RIFOXYC1_FULL_54_7 | reverse complement strand
CCATTAAGGAGGGTCGCATGGGTGATGTGTACAAGGTAGATGGAAAATACTGGGTCAGCCCTTATAACTTCAGACCCGAACTGCTGGTGGCAAGCAAGGCGCCGCAGAATGTTGAAATTCATGATGCAACCCTCCGGGACGGAGAACAGACACCCGGTGTAGTATTCCACAAGGAACACAAGGTCGCCATAGCCAAAGCCCTGGATGACGTGGGCGTCCACCGGATCGAGGCCGGAATGCCCGCTGTTTCCACCGAGGACTTTGAGGCAATACAGGAGATTTCCGCCCTCGGACTGAAATCGAAGATTTTCACCTTTGCCAGGGCCATGAATGAGGACGTGGATGCCGCGGTGGCCTGTGGTGCCTATGGCGTGATCATAGAGGTTCCCATCGGCTATCCCAAACTGGTCCACCAGTTCAAGTGGACCTGGGAGGATGTGCTGCGAAAAAGCGTACCTGTGATCAACTATGCCAAGTCCAAAGGACTTTATGCGGTCTTCTTCCCCTACGACGCGACACGGGCCAGGGAGCAGGATATCGATGATCTGCTTTCGGGCATCATGAGGGAATCCAATCCCGATTCCATAGGGCTTGTGGATACCATGGGCTGTGCCACACCGGCTGCCATTGGCTACCTGACCAGAAAGTACATAGCCCTGACCGGTCTGCCTGTCGAAGTTCATACCCACAACGACTTCGGCATGGCAGTGGCTGCCGAACTGGCCGGCGTCGAGGCAGGAGCCTCGGTTGTGCATTCTTGCGTCAATGGTCTGGGAGAGCGTACAGGCAATGCTTCGCTTGAAGAATTGATCCTGGCTCTGGAACTCTTGTACAACAAGAGAACCGGTTGCGACATCGCTGGCCTTGGTGCCTTGTCGACCCTGGTTGAGGAAATCAGCGGTATCCGGCTGGCCCAGAACAAGCCCGTCGTTGGTACGGAGAATTACACCAGGGAATCGGGCATAGGTGTGAACCTGGTGGTGGAACAGCCCCTGGCCATGTTTGCCACCCATCCGGCCTTGTTTGGCCGCACAGGCAAGATAGTCCTCGGCAAGAAGAGCGGCAAGCCATCGGTGGTCTATAAACTGGCTGAGCTGGGCTTGGCCGAGCTGGACGATGCCAAGGCCACGGCTGTGCTTGCTGAAGTAAAGCGGCTTGGCAACGACAAGCGTGGGCTGGTTACCGATGATGAATTTTCATCCATTGTACATCGCATACGGAAAGCTAAGTGAGGCAGCCATGAAGATCATAGACCTGAGCCAGGAAATTTATCCGGGCATGCCGGTGTTCAACGGTCACCCCCAGGTAACCATGCGACCGGCAGTTACCCACGAGATGCGGGATGGCATAGAAAACTCCAATACCATATCCCCGGTGGTCCATGAATTGGTGCTGGGCGAGCATACCGGTACCCATGTGGATGCAATAAACCATTTTGCCCGCATCCATTATGGCAAATCCATAGATACCATGCCCCTCGAGACCTTCTACACCGAAGGTATCTGCCTGGACTTTTCGTGCAAGAAACCTCTGGAATTCATCGAGGTGGAAGAGATCAAGGCCCAGTTGGCCCTCGAAGGCAAGGAAATCAAGCCAGGTGATACGGTACTGTTCTATACCGATCACTACCGTAGATATTATGACACCGATCAATGGAACAACGGTCCAGGTATCGTCCCCGAAGTGGCCAGCTGGCTTGGCATGCTTAAGGTAGCGGCTTTTGGCGTGGAGACCCGTTCACCTGGCATCCTTGGCAAGGGTAACAAGGAAATACATACCATCTGCGGAGAGTTGAATTACCCGCACTACGAGAACATCATCAACATGCAGCTCCTACTGCCGTACAAGCGTTTCAGGTTCATTGCCTTGCCGCTCAAGATCCGTGGTGGGACCGGTTCTCCGGTACGGGCAGTTGCAGTCGTGGAAGGGTAGGGTGGATTTATGACTTCTACCCCGCTGGACAGGCGGAAACGCTTTGCCCAGGAGTTGCTTCGCGATATTTCATCCCCCAGCGCGCAACCGCTAGTTGCTCTGCGCCGGAAGAATCCTGTCCGACCGGACGGAACTGCCATGCTGCAAACCCGTCTGGCTATTGCGGACGCGGCTGGCCAGGATGTGGTGCCGACCTGTTGCTTTTCGTGCAATATGGCCTGTGAAGTTCTTGCCTTCAGGGACAGGACTACAGGCGTGGTGGTCAAGATAGAAGGAGACCCTTCATCACCGGCTACCAAGGGTGTAGCCTGTCCCAAAGGGCTGGCCGCGGTGGATTTGTTGTACAATCCTGCCCGGCTCAAGAAACCGCTCAAGCGGATGAATGGCAAAGATGAGGAGCCGGTCTGGAAGGAAATATCCTGGGACGAGGCCTTGGACGAGATAGTCTCCAAGGTAAGCCAATGCCGCGATACTTATGGTGTGCAGAGTCTGGCCTTTCTGGAAGGTACACGACGGGGATGGAGCCGGGTTTATTCCAGGCTGACCAATGCCTATGGAGTTCCCAACCATGGTGCTGCCGGCTGGGCCCAGTGCCTCTGGCCCCGCCTGGTGGACTGTAAGGTCACGTTC
>MIBM01000158.1:14985-16323 GCA_001830645.1 Spirochaetes bacterium RIFOXYC1_FULL_54_7 | reverse complement strand
CTGGGGTGAAATCAGGATCAAAAATACTCCGCTGACGGTACCTCCAATGAAAGCTGAAGTTGTGGAAATGCCAAGTGCCCTGCCGGCCTCTCCCCGACGTGCCATCTGGTACCCGTCCAAAACCGTTGCCGCGGATGCTGGCGTTCCTGGTGTGTTGAGCAGAATGGCAGAGATCGAACCACCATAGATAGCGCCAACATACACCCCGATGAGTAGCAGAATGCCTGCAGAGGCATCCATCCCGAAAGTCAGAGGAAGCATCAGGGCGACACCCATCGTCGCGGTGAGTCCGGGGAGGCAGCCTATGAAGATTCCGCTGGCGACGCCCAGCAGGATATTCATCAGCGTTATTGGTTGTAGGACCAATGATAGCGCTTCAAGAAGCATGGATGTCCTCCTAGAACAGAAATCCGAAACGGAATGGGACTTTAAGCAGGTAGTGGAATACCCCATATACAACGGCGGTAATAGCGACCGCGCTCAACAGCCGAGACTGCCAACAGAAGGAACCGAACCACGAGATGAATATATAGAGCATCAGGAATGTGGAAACTGCGAAACCTATCCAGTACAGGCTTGCAAGATAGACGACCAGTACCCCAAAGCTTAGGTAGACGCGCAGGGAATCAGGCAACACCAAATTCAGGGATCCTCCACCGCCCTTCATCGCACGCATTTGGATTGCCAGAGCCACAGCCGCGACGAGAGTAATTATGGCTATAAGGGTAGGCCAAATCGCTGGACCAGGCACACCGTGCCTCGACTCAGGAAGAGTCCTAGACAGTAAAAGCACCGCGACCGCGATGGACGCAAAAATGCCGGAGACTAACAGATTCCCTTTCTTCATGCTTCATCCTTGGTAAAACAGAGTTGCGGAAGGCGTATACCTCGGCCAGGTGAGCCTTCCGCAGGCCGTGGTTATTTTGCCAGGTTAATGGCGGTGATCAGCTTCTTGAACAATTCGTTGTCGACTTTGAGCTTTTGTGCATAGGCAGAAGAAGAGAGCAAGTCAATGTCGTTGTTCGTTTTAGCCATAAATGTCTTGAAGGCTTCGCTGTTGGCCGCATCGGTGAAGGTCCTTTCCAGTAACGCAACCGTCGTTTCCGGTGTTCCAAGCGGAACCGCGAGTCCTCTCCAGGTTCCCACCGCGACATCGTAGCCCAGTTCTTTCGCCGTCGGAACATCGGGGGCTGCAGGCAACCGGTTTGGCGCTAGAACAGCCAGAGTCTTAAGCTTCTTGGCCTGCACCTGCGCCACGACTTCGGCATAGGACATAGTGACGGCATCTATATGATTCCCCAGTAGAGAGGTGATTGCCGGGGCTGCGCCATCGAAGGG
>MIBM01000158.1:13771-14964 GCA_001830645.1 Spirochaetes bacterium RIFOXYC1_FULL_54_7 | reverse complement strand
TGCCTCCTGAGCAAGGGCAGTCGCTGCAAGATGCCAGATCGCACCAATACCAGAGTTGCCAATCTGGATATCCTTTGTCTTGGCTGCCTTCAAGAGGTCTTCGAGGGAATTGTAAGGCGAATCATAGGGTACAGTAACCGCAGAGTACGCGGAGTTGACCATCATGATGGGCTTGAACTTGTCCATGGAGATGTCACCCCCAGTTCCGGCATGGGGCAGGGTCACTAATTCGACGGTTATCATCGTGATGATCTGCCCGTCGGGTTTCGCATTCATACCGTAGGACATGCCAACAGATCCACCTCCGCCGGTTCTGTTCTCGACAGCAATGCCCGCGGGGAACGCTCCCTTGGCCGAGTCAGCAAGAGCCCGCCCGACGGCATCGGTGCCTCCCCCCGCACCATAGGGGACGATGATCGATACTGGCCCCTTCGGATAGCTAGCATCTTTTTCAGCCGCAGCATTCGCATACGCAGCGGTTGCCAATACCGCGCAGGCTACAAAGACAGTCAATGTTCTCTTCATGTTCTTTCCTCCTCCAAAAACGTAAATATTGTTATCCCGTAGGAAAACCAACCTAACGTTGTACCCGCCCCGAGGTGTTGCCCGACACCAGGTGAAGAACTTCTTCGACACTTACCAAGTTGAAGTCATGCTCGATGGTATGCTTCAGGCATGATGCCGCCACCGCGAAGTCTATAGCCTTTTGTCCGTCGAACTCTGACAGCAGTGCATAGATGAGGCCTGCACAGAAAGAATCACCCCCGCCTACACGGTCAACGATCTGAATCGTGTACCGGTTCGAGAAACGCGCTTGTCCTCGTTGGTACAACATGCCACCCCAGTCGTTTACGGATGCAGAAAGGCTGCCCCTGAGAGTTATGGCGACCCTTTTGAAACCAAAACGTTCGCTCAGTTTCTTAGCCACCGCAACGTAGCCTCCGGCATCAATTTTTCCGGAATCGACGTCTGAACCTTCCGCACTGATGCCAAACACGTCTGCTGCGTCGGCTTCATTGGCAATGCATAGGTCCACATAGGGCATGAGGCCAGACATGACAACTGCTGCTTGCTCCCGGCTCCAGAGCTTACCCCAGTAGTTAAGGTCGCAGGAAACCATGATGCCCTTGGTCTGCGCGGCTTTACAGGCTTCCAGGCAAAGCTCAGGGAGGCATCCTCCCAGCGCAGGTGTG
>MIBM01000158.1:7156-13763 GCA_001830645.1 Spirochaetes bacterium RIFOXYC1_FULL_54_7 | reverse complement strand
AAAGTGGAACCAATCCGCCCCCTTGAAAATGGCGTCCCAGTCGAAATCAGTGTGAGAAGCCTCAGCGATCGATGATCCAGCACGGTCATATATCACCTTGCTGGGTCGCTGGCTCGCCCCTTTTTCAACATAATACAAACCGAGTCGGCTGCCGCCGTACAAGACAGACGAGACGTCGACCCCGTAACGCCGCACTGCGTTGACAGCAGCTTTTCCTACCTCGTTGGGGGGACCTTCGTAACAAATGATGCTTCCATGCCGAAGTTTGCGAGGGACACCGCCACATTTGCTTCCCCACCCGCGTAGCTGGACTCCCAAAGCTCCGCCTGCTGGAAGCGGTAGTATCCAGCGGGGTTGAGCCGCATCATGATCTCGCCAAAAGTCACAATCCGTTTTGTCATGGTAAGGCCCTTCCCCGTGTCTGGTTCCATATTTCCCTTGCCCGGGTAGCCCGCTTTGTGATTTCTTCATATCGGCCAGCCTTGATAAGGTCACGCTTGGCGATCCAGCTCCCTCCGATGGCCATGACCTGCTCCAGTGCAGCCCAGTCCGCCAAGGCTTCCTCGGTAATTCCGCCCAAGGGAAAAAACTTGATCCCGAGGTAGGAGTAGGGGCCGCTCATGCCCTTGAAGTACTCAATACCACCGATATGCTCCGCCGGGGAAAATTTCATAACCGTGCAACCCTGGGCATATGCAGCCTCGAGCTCGGTTGCGGTGGCTATACCGGGGGCAAAGGGAAGGCCACAATCCAGCGCCTCTTCAACGATCTTAGGATTGTATCCTGGTGCAACTGCAAAAGCGGCACCCAGGTTCTTTACTTCTCTGGCTTGAGTCCCAAGGATGACGGTTCCCGCTCCGATCATCATCTCAGGAACCTCACGGGCAATCCTCTCGATAGAAGCCAGAGCTGCCGGAGTGCGCAGCGCAAGCTCTATGGCTGTGATACCTCCAGCAATCAAGGCTCTGGCAGTAGGTACGGCGGTTTCTACATCATCTATTTCGAGTACCGCGACTACGCCGCGATCCGCAAGGTTCTGTTGAACCGAGTTACACATTACTTCACGCATGCCTAATCCTTTAGATGTTGCTTCATAAATGGCAGAAACCCTTGGTGGTGCACAATGCGGGTAATGTTGGCGCACTCAGGCCCATGGAAAATTTCGGCTACGGCCCAGAAAGAAACCAGCTCAGGGAGGAATTGCTGCTTGCCCTCCACGCCTTGTACCAGTCCTCCGAAGGCTTGTTCAAGACACAGGAAGTATTCATGAGTTCCCGGCAACGCTTCCAGGCCAGCGCACAACGTCTCCTGGAAGAATTGAAACCACGCTGAAATGGCAGTTTCGGGATACGCTCTCAAACCATGAATACAGGCAGGCTCAAGTTCATCATGGGGTAATTGTCACTTACCCATGTTCCAACATCAGCACCAGGTTGTGGGCGATATGCAGGAATCCTTCGTCGGTCGGATGGAGACCGTCATCGAAAAACCGTGCCTGATGCGGGACAAGACAGGATCCATCAACGACCAAGGGTACGCAATCGATATCAAGGTTTGAAATTCCGGAGCACACTCGTTTGATAGTCTCTCCGATGGAAGAAAAACTGCCTGAAGCTCTATCAGTCGATGCATCCATACGGTACAATGGAGTGATTACGGCGATGAGGGAAGAAGAGAAGCGTCGACAGGCTTTCTCCAGATACTCAGTACATTTGATTTCGAATTCACTTGCCGAGGCACGCTGCACCCAATCATTGGTTCCATAGGCAATCGTTACTATATCCGGAATCCTCTCAGGAAAACCATCAATGCTTTCACGCTCGAACACATACCCGCCGACTCCTTGATTCAGCAATTCCGCATCCAAGGTACGGGACAGTATAACCGGATAGGTCGAGGAAGGATGACGTGCAGCCATACCCTGGGTAATCGAATCGCCAAGGCACAGCATCCGTCGACCAGGGGGAGGAGCCGGTTCTACAATTGCTCCTTTTGCATAGGACAGCTCCTTGATTACAAGTTCCACATTGTGCGGGAGATATATGGTAATACGATGGGCAGTACCTTCTTCCACCGCAGGCTTGTATCGGAAGCTTCCATCCCTGGCACATATGGGGGCTGATCCGATTGATTCCACGAAAACTCCATCGAGGAATATATCAAAGTATAGCCAATCCCGGGCAAAGCTGCGAATGGAATAGTCAAGCTGAATGAAGGGTGAGTCGCTCATGATATCAAGTGAAATACCCGCTGTGCAAAGACTCCGCAATCGGAACAACTCCGATCCGGCGTATACCGATAATTGCTCTTCGGTAAATCGTAAAGGAACAAGACCATCCAGTGTTTTGCGAACGGAGAGACAATTGTGGAAGAGTTGTTCCGCCAGCGAATCTTCATGTATGACCATTGCCGTCCCGATCCTGTTATAGATACATCTGGAATCAGATTGACCGTGTCGCCATCATCCCTATCTGCTTGGACAAGTAGTTCATCGGCCGGTCCTTTCCCAGCTTGGCCAACAACGAGACCATGTCCAAGCCACCGGTTTCCAGGAGCCATTGCTGCAATGTTTTTTGCAGACCATCGACAACCGTTACCATCCCAGGTTGCTCTGCAAGATTGGTCAGTTCGAGCGGATCGTTCTCCATGTCATATAATTCGTCAATGTCACCAAAGTACATATTGTACTTCCATTTTTCGGTCCTGACGTTCAACACCAGGCAACGTTGATCGATTATCTCGAAAATCTCGGCGAATACTGCGTCACGGAAATGCGGGGCTGCCTGCTTGATGGCACTCATTGCTGAATACCCGTCAAAGTGTTCCGCATGCTTGATACCAGTCAGATCCAGGATTGTCGGAGCCAGATCGACAAGCGAGAACAGCCCGGACATCCGTTTGTTGGCAGGCAGTTTTCCGGGGTACCGGATGATGAATGGCACGCGGTTGGTTTCCTCGTACATGTATGGACCTTTGGTTATAAGTCCGTGGCCGCCCATCATATCGCCATGATCCGAATGGAAAACAACGATGGTATCCTGGTCCATGTTCTGTCCGCGCAATGCATCCAGAACCCTGCCTACATTGACATCAACAAAATATGAAAGACCTTGATATCTGGCTATCACCGCTTTGAGGTCATCAGGCATGGACACCTTTTCAATCACTTCCGTATATTTCTTGCTCCATGAATTCCGTTGACAAACCGGTTTGCCAATCAGCGAATCACTGACATTGCCCGGCAACTGCATATCCTCAGCCTTGAACTTATCCGTATATGGTCCAACATACGGATCATGCGGTGCCCGCAAGGCGCACCACAGGGCAAAAGGCTTGTCGCCTTTATGGTTTTTCAGAAAATCAATTGTACGGTTTGCGGCATGTGTATCATGGGCCAGAGGTTCCGGTACAAGTGCACGGCGATGTACGTTCAATGGTTTCGGAAAGCTGAATTGCCCGCTGGACTGCAACCAGTTTTCATACGAATCCCTGAGGAAGGTTTCCCATCCTTCTTCAAAGCCATGCTGTACTTGTTCATCTCTACCTAGATGCCATTTACCGAAATAGGCGCAATCATAACCTGAATCATGCAGAACATCACTCAGTCCATTGATGGTATCGGAGTATTCAATATCCCTGCCATCATCATTGAGCATTATGCCACTGACATGAGGGTAGCGGCCTGACATGATGGATCCCCGGGAAGGCACACATAAAGGGCAAGTCACATATGCACGGTCAAGCAGGACACCTTCGGAAGCCAATTTATCCAGATTTGGGGATAAGGCATTGCTGCCACCATAGCAACCCAGAGTATTGCAGTTTTGTTGATCAGTTGTTATGAACAAGATGTTCGGGTGTTTGGGCATTCAAATTTCTCCTGTATTTTTCAGCAACTGCCATATTGTTCAACCGCATTGAAGAAAGCCAGAACATTCTCCGGACTGGTCTCAGCCGGAATGATATGGGCAGGAGCTATGATGAATCCACCACCACTCGCCGCAGCTTCGATAGCATGCTTTACCTGTCGAGAGATTTCATCGGGGGTACCAAACGGGATGCACTGCTGTACATCGATGCCGCCATAGAATACCAGATCGTTGCCATAGCGAAGCTTGAGAGCCGCAAGTTCCATATCATAAGCGAGTGGCTGTACCGGGTTGAGGATATCAACGCCGATCTCCACGAGATCCGGAATGATCGAAGCAATGGAACCACAGGAGTGGTAGGCGATCTTCACTGTTGGCTTCCTGCTTTGAATGTGCCCACAGAGTCGGGCAAGTCTGGGTTTCAGCGTGCCACGCCAAAGATCCGGTGCAATCAGCATACCGGTCTGCATGCCAACATCATCTCCGAGGAAGATGATGTCGCTACCAGCCAAGATCAGCTGTTCAGAATAGACAATGGCGTAGTCGAGCAATCTATCAAACAAGACAGCAATATAATCCTCACCAACCATGTAATCCATAAGGAATTTTTCGAATCCCACCAGATTCCAGCACATTTCAAACATTGTCTGTCCCATGCACCCCATAATTGCATGGGTTTCGCCATATCGGGATACTAGTCCAGTTGCTGTATTCCAGCGCTCCATCCGGGTGGGATCCGGAATGACGAAATTGCTTATCCTGGAAGTGGTGGATGCATCTGCCAACGGCCTCGAAACAACCTCCAGGTAGCCACTCTCATTACAGAATGAAAGCCCCCACTCATCTGTATAAACTTCTGGATCATCAGCTGCGTTTGGATCAGTTAAACTCTCGGCAGCGATTCCAATGCAGTCATTTCCCAGATGTACCAGCAGTTCATTGTAGGAAGCCCGTCCGGAAATAAGTGTATTCAAGGCCTTGAATGGAGTAGTATCATAATCAAGCCGGAGAAATCTGATCAGTTTTTCTGCCACGAGTGGTGATACATTGGCAATGACTGGTACTCTATCCGGAACCTCATGCTGAATGGTACGCATCATCCTTTGTCTGCTTGAATCAGCTGCAACCATCATTCCTCCATGGAACCATATCTGATTCCAGCATCCACCATAGCGATGTAGTTATCCCGCAATCGGTCTGATACAAAGGTGATTGGCGAGGCAGTGGCATTCAATATGACATGATCCTTCCGCTTGCCCTCAAGCAGCAGACGAACCTGCATGTCAATCGTGGAAGGATCCGCCGTTTCAAGCTCGGAAAACTGGACATTGCCAGCTAGAGTAATTTTTGATTCCGATATTTTCTGTGCTTCTTCGAAATCCAGATCCCCAGCTGGTGGAGGTTCGATGGGGTCCAGCATATCAAGACCCATGTCAAGCATCAGTGGCAGATTCCGGCTGATTTTTCCATGTGAATGTACCGCAGCAAACTTGTGGTATTCATGAATCTTTTCGATCAACTTTTTTTCATAGGGATATACAAATTTTTCATAGATGTCGGGGGAATTCATAGGCGGCGTGGTCTGCTCACTGCCATTCAACCTGAAAATCGTACCCATTCCCTGTTCAAGGCATTTTTCGACTATCTTCATGATCCGGTCAAAGGCAATATCACACAGATCACGTAACAATAGTTGATCCTCCAGGCACATGACAAGAAACTCTTCGAACCTCATGAGCCCTGAAACCGTGATGATCGGGGTATCGATCTGCATCATCAAGACACCACGGTCACCAAGAATTGCATCCTCTTGACGATAGATGGTATCGTCAATCGATTCGAGCTTGTAGGGGATTGACAGCAATTTTGCGATATCATCTTGACTTTCAACCAGGTATTTTACATTCCACATCGTTGACACATCTTTTTCACAAGCTGTCACGGTTGTCAAAATGCCTTTCGGCGTGTACACCTCATAATTCGAATACATCTGGTTGCCGGTAAAACGAGTATCGGTCAGAGAGATCCTTGATGGCGGGATGCACAGCAATCTGTTGCATACCTTGTTCGGTACCACGAATTCCCTGATGATATCTCCGGCCACCCTGCGATGATATTTAATGATGGCCTGCATATTGGGATCGGCATCAACCCAGGAATCCGATAAATCACTAAGCAGCAATACATCCAGGATCTTTTCGTTCCTTATCCTGAAGTCACCGCCATAATTGAATTGATCTCGCAACCATATCGGGACACGGTCGGTTTTCTGGCCCCTTAGCGTAGCAATAATCCGTTCCCTGCCTGGCATTGCCTGCATTTCGTACCCAGCCGCCATGTTCCCCTCACTTCCATCAAAACTCAATATGCACTTTTCTTGTATCCACCATTACGCATGACATCAAGGGCAACCGCCAGCAACAGGATTGCACCTTTGGCTACGAGTTGCCAGAAGGAAGGTATGTTCAGAAGCGTCATGCCATTGTTGAGGGTCGAAAGGATGAAAATACCAAGCAATGTACCTATTACATTTCCTTTGCCACCAAAAAGACTTGCTCCACCGAGTATGACGGACGCTATAATGTCCATCTGCAGACCATCGGCCGCCTGAGGCAGACCAGCACCGGATTGGGCAGTTATCAAAATACCACTCAAGCCAGCCATCATGCCTGATATGATATAGATGAAGAACTGGGTTCTTGCCACATTTATTCCAGCCAGGAAACTCGCGGCGACAT
>MIBM01000158.1:4704-7120 GCA_001830645.1 Spirochaetes bacterium RIFOXYC1_FULL_54_7 | reverse complement strand
AGCCATTTCAACCCAGGGTTGGAAGCGATGACCGAACCACCATCAGTATACAAGTAAGCAAACCCCCTGAAAATAAGCATGCTTGACAGGGTGGTGATGAAAGAGTTGATCCGGCCTTTGGTTATTACCAGAGCATTGAACAAGCCACACAACATTCCAACGAGCAGCCCTGATCCGAGTATCAACACAATGTTGTCTGTCTTGGTTGCAGTCACCGCCACAACCACACCGGACAGGGCCATCACAGATCCGACTGATAAATCAATACCGCCGGCAAGCAGGCACATGGTCATACTGGTGGCTGTTATTCCCATGATCGATGAAAACAGACCGATATTCATGAAGTTCCTGAAACTCAGGAAATATGGTGATGCTATGCTCAGGGAAACTCCAAGTATGACCAAGGCGATGAATACCGTTACCTCGGACTTGAAGTTTTCACGGAAAGTCGGACTGATCCTAAAGTTCATGGGCTTTTCCTCCGGTTCTGCTGATGGCCAATTTCATCAAGGATTCCTGATCCATCTTTTTTCGATCGGTAATTTCCCCTGTGAAAGTACCTCCAGCCATGACCATGACCCGGTCACTCAGAGCCAGTACTTCCGGAAGCTCCGATGATATCAAAATGATACCCAGACCTTCTCGGCAGAGCTCTACGATCATTTTGTATATCTCAACTTTTGCACCTACATCGATTCCCCGCGTAGGCTCGTTCAGGATCAGCACCATCGGCTTTGTCTGTAGCCATTTGGCCAGAACCACCTTCTGCTGGTTTCCACCGCTCAGACCTTTCACGATGCTGGCCGAGGAAGGTGTCTTGATCCTGAACCGTTCTATCCAGTGCGCCGCAAACTTCTGTTCAACGACAGAACTTACCAGTCCGAATTTTTTCAATCGTGATATTGAAGCAGTACTGATATTCCTGGATACCGAATGTTCAAGGATCAGCCCGTCTTTCTTGCGCTCTGCAGGTACATAACCAATTCCAGCGTTCCTGGCATCCTGGGGAGTCCGGATTACAATGTCCTTGCCCTTCATCGTGATCCGACCGGAAAGTTTGGGATGTCTGCCGAACAAGGTTTCGGCAAAAGCAGTCCTGCCCGCACCCATCAGACCAAAGATTCCCAGAATCTCACCTGAGTGCAAGGTCAGATCAATAGGACCAACCCCATTGCCACGCATTTCCTTGACTTCCAGCAAGGTTTCACCGATTGGCAGAAAGACTTTGGGAAACATTTCGTTTATCTCACGACCAACCATTTTCTTGATGATGGCATCTTCATCCACATTCTTGATATCGAAAACCCCGACGTTGCAACCGTCCCGCAATACCTCAACACGATCGGCTATGCTGAATATCTCGTTCATGCGATGTGATATATAAACCACACCTACGCCGGTGGCAGCTATCCGCTTGATCAAATTCAGCAGAGAGTCGACTTCCTCATCATTCAGGGCAGAAGTCGGCTCATCCATCACCAGCACCTTCATGTCTCTTGAAATGGCCTTGGCTATCTCGACCAATTGCTTCTGGGCTACCGTCAAGGTTTTCATAAGACGTCCAGGATCGATCGTGAAGCCGATTTTTTCCAATGCCTCCCGCGATCTGGTCCTGACTTGCGGCCAATCAATCAATCCATTTTTCCTGGGCAAGCGACCCAGGTAGATATTCTCACCAATGGTAAGTTCATCCAGATAGTTGAGTTCCTGGTAGATGATGCTTATTCCGGCGTTGTATCCATCCACTGGCTTGTTGAAAACACATTTCCTTCCATGAAGGTATATCTCGCCGGAATCGGCGAGATATACACCAGACAGGATCTTGAGCAATGTCGATTTGCCGGCTCCATTCTCACCGACCAAAGCGAGCACCTCGGCTCTGCCCAGTTCCAGTGAAACGTTGTCCAGAGCCTTCACGCCTGGAAAAGACTTGCTGACACCACGGATTTCCAGAATGGTTCTGTCCAAATGCAGCCTCCATGATCGGGCCATCGGCTCTGCCGATGAATCGGCTCGGACCGATGACCCAGCTAGTCTACTTTTGTGGGTAGTACTTATCTACGTTGCTCTTGTCTACAAAGAAGTGGTTGACATAGGTAAAATCTGGAGCCTTTTCACCAGCCAGCATCTTCTTGACAATAGGAATAATGTAGTCACCGTATTTTTCAGGAGTCGCGGCGGTACTGCCTATCCAGCAATTTTCAGGACCGCGTAGATTGGCCAAGGATGGTACCTCGGCTCCCTGGGAGGCAATGAAGACATGATCCTGCCGTTTTGAGGCTTCAACCGCTGCAAAAGAGCCCTGCCCCATGGGATCCTGCAAAGTTCCAATCAGGATATTCCGCTTGTCCGGATTCGCAGTCAGAACGCCTGTCACCCGTTCCTGGGCTTTGAGCAGATCGCCTTCACCATCTAC
>MIBM01000158.1:649-4663 GCA_001830645.1 Spirochaetes bacterium RIFOXYC1_FULL_54_7 | reverse complement strand
TTTTCCTGGGCCTTGGCAGCAAGCGCAGCACCAGTGATCCGCCCGGATTCAAGATTGTTAACACCAAAGAACGGTGCACCAGGATGCGGAATGTCGATGGCAACGACCGGAATCCTGGCATCATTCATGATGTCCATGATGGTTCCTGCGACAGAGATGTCTACATTGAATTCAATGAAGGCATCCACACCGCGGGTGGCCAACAATTGCGCATTTTCGATAGCCTTGAGGCCCTTGCGCTCGTTGTCCAGGGCTATCACTTCCCATCCCTCCTTGGCCGTCGCATCAAGAATGCTTTTCTTTACCGTTTTGCCAAAATCCAGAGTATCCGTAAGGTTGGCAAAACCTATTACGATTTTCTTGTCCCCACCGGATGTTTCCTGAGTGCCTGTGGCAAACACATTCCCAGTCACCATCACCATCGCAACGATGGCGGTAAGGACCTGAATCAATCGCCCCTTCTTCATAGTGAGCCTCCCCTGAACAGTGATATATACAATCGATGTTAGCGTTAACACCGACTATACTACTCTTCTCCCACAAGTGCCTCGCCTGTCACTCTCCAACATACCCGAAGATTAAGCTATCGAGCCTGTAGAACCGCCTGGAACAAGCGATGGTCTTATGACCTCGAATACTGGAGGTTGCCCCTCCCGAGTGTTTCCCTCTATCAAATCTATGACCATGGTGGCGGCATGGCAACCAATCTCGAACCGAGGCTGTTTGACACAGGTCAGAACAGGAAACGTATATTTTGTAGCATCGATACCACCGTGTCCAATTATTGAATAATCACGGGGAACCCTCAACCCTCGGTGCAGGACAGCATTGAGGGCACCGATCGCGAACAGGTCGTTGCCGGCATAGACAGCTGTTGGTGGTGATGGCAGATCCATGAGCCTGTCCATGGCAAGCATGCCGCTATTTACATTGGCTTCGATACTCGCATCACTCTGGATGATGTAGTCCTGGGGAATGTGCAGGCCATGTTTACGGACCGTTGCTATAAAACCTTCATATCGCAACCGCCAGAGATTGAAGCTGTACTTTTCTTCCTTTCCATGGTCATCATCTTTCAGGTTCATTCCGAGGTTGCCATGGATCAAACCAATCCTCCGATGACCCAACCCTATCAGGTGCTCAACTGCCACGGAGGCACCAAAACGATGATCGGATTTGATGGAAGCTATGCCATCAAGATCCTGCTCATTATCGATGAGAACACACTTGATGCCATGCTTGAGAAGCTTGTCGATATGCGCCTGATGCAAGTTGAGATGGGATGAAATGAATCCACTGACCCCCCTGCTTATGACATTGTCGATGCAGGAGGGGTATTTTTCCTGCTGATTCGCATTGATCAAGAGGACACTGTAGCCATTGGCCTCGGCGACGTTTTCGATGCCCTCCATCACCAAGCCATAATATGGATTGACAACCGATGCGATCAAAACTGCAATGGCCTTGTTCTGCCTGGAGACCAGACTGCGGGCAGCACTGTTTGGTACATAAGACAGAGCTTCTACCGCTTCCATGACTCTTTGATAGGTCGCTTCTCCCACCAGGTCCTTGTTGTTGATCACTCGTGAGACAGTCATCGTGGATACTTGGGCCATGCGCGCCACATCGACAAGCGTTGCCACCATTTTCCTCACTGACTTGTACAATCGCATTGTTAACGCTAACGTTAGCGTTAACAATGCGATTGTACAACACATTCACTGATTGTCAACAAAAAAAGGAGAATCGAAGAACATCAGAAATACTTCACAAGTTCCCATCACAATAATCAACCCGCTACAACAGCTTGAGGTATACCCCTATCTATCCATCGACTAATTGATTAGATTACTGACCGACCAGTTTTCAATGCAACATAGTTCAGGAGACCGGATGAACAGGACCGAAGAACTGGGAAAGGCACCGATACCAGGCTTGCTGCTGCGTTTCTCGTTGCCAGCCATAGTGGGCATGATGGTCAACGCCATCTACAATGTGGTTGACCGCATCTTCATAGGCCAGAATGTTGGTCCTCTTGGTCTGGCCGGCGCTACGGTGGCCTTCCCGATCATGCTGGTGCTGATGGGCTTCGGCATGCTGGTGGGGGTGGGTGGTTCAGCCCTGGTATCCATACGACTGGGTGAAAGAAAAGAAGCTGAAGCCGAGCAGATCCTTGGAAATGCACTGGTCTTGCTGGCCACCCTGGCCATGAGCCTCACGGTCCTGGGGCTGCTCTTCCTTGCGCCTCTGCTCAAGCTCTTCGGCGCCAGCGAAGCCATACTACCCTACGCAATGGATTATACTTCAATTATCTTACTGGGAAGCATCTTTCAGGCTCTTGGCTTCGGTATGAACAACTTCATACGCGGCGAAGGCAACCCCAAGGTGGCCATGGCCACCATGTTGATAGGGGCTGTGCTGAACATCATACTGGATGCGATCTTCATCATAGGGCTGGGACTGGGAGTCCGCGGCGCAGCGCTGGCTACCGTCATCTCCCAGGGGACCTCCGCCATCTGGGTCATGGCCTATTACTTCGGTGGACGCAGCCACCTTAAGATCCGGCGCATAAACCTGCTGCCCCGCAAGGACATAGCCCTGCCCATGCTGGCCATAGGGATGGCACCTTTTGCTATGCAGATGGCCTCATCGGTCCTAAATGGCCTCTTGAACAACCAGCTTCAGCGCTACGGTGGTGATCTGGCAGTATCTACGATGGGCATCATCTTCTCCATCATCACCTTCTTCCTGATGCCCATCTTCGGGCTGAACCAGGGGGCCCAGCCCATCATCGGCTACAACTACGGCGCAAGGAATTTCGGCCGGGTGCGGCATGCCATGCTCCTGGCCATAGTCGCAGCTTCCACCCTGGTCATCACCGGGTTCGTACTCATCCAGCTTATCCCGCAGGTCTTTGTCGGCTTCTTTGCCGGATCATCGGCCGAGCTTCTGGTTATGGGCAGCAAAGCCATACGCATCTATTTCATGATGCTGCCCCTCATCGGCTTCCAGATTGTGGCAGCGGGCTACTTCCAGGCCTCAGGCAAACCAAAACAGGCCATGGTCCTGTCCCTGTCCAGACAGGTCCTGCTCCTGATACCTCTCATCATAGTCCTTCCACTGAAATTCGGCCTGGCCGGACTGTGGATGGCCCCGCCGATAGCCGACTTCCTGGCCGCGGTTCTGACAGGAACCTTGTTCTTCAGGGAACTACGCCGCTTGGACAGGGCTGATCCACGAGCTGTCTGAGGACTGTTCCCAGCTTATAAAATTCATTATACATATGCTATGAAATCAAACGAACGTTTACTGATTATCCTGAACCCCACCGCAGGCAAGGGCAAGGCCGGCCAGCGACGGGAAGAGATCGAAGGCCTCCTACATTCGGCCGGGGCTAACTTCGATATCAAGCTAACTGAAAAACCAGGGCATGCCACCGAACTGGCCAGACTTGCAGGTAGCGAAGGCTACGCGGTGGCAGTGGCTGGCGGTGGCGACGGTACGGTGAACGAGGTCATTAACGGTCTGATCCAGGCCGGAGACGAGGGTCGGTCTGTCTGCGAACACGGGGTACTGCCGGTAGGCAGGGGCAACGACTTC
The DNA here is from genome assembly GCA_001830645.1 of Spirochaetes bacterium RIFOXYC1_FULL_54_7. Lineage (GTDB taxonomy): Bacteria > Spirochaetota > Spirochaetia > Treponematales > UBA12059 > MIBM01. The sequence goes on along the minus strand of MIBM01000158.1, from coordinate 1,063 downwards.
GCCTACGGCGCCGATATACCCAAGGATTTGGCTGAAAGCATCGCGGTGCTTGTAGGCGATTACAGGCGTCCGCTTGATGTGGGACTCATCAAGGGCGGGGATTATCCCGATGGCAAGCATTTCGGCAATGGCATAGGCGTCGGTTTCGATACCATAGTAGGCCTTGAAGCGGCCAAGATGCGCCGGGTTCAGGGTTTCATGGCCTATGTCTTTGGCGCCCTGAAGACCTTCCTCATCTATCCTGTGGCCCCCCAGGTAAAGGTCAGCTTCAATGAGTCGACCATCACGCAGAAAAGCCACCAGATTTCAATAATGAACGGCAAGCGCATGGGCGGCACCTTCTTCATGGCACCCCAGGCCCGCAACGACGATGGCCAGCTTGACCTGTGCATGGCCGGAGAACTGAGCCGCTCA
>MIBM01000158.1:0-618 GCA_001830645.1 Spirochaetes bacterium RIFOXYC1_FULL_54_7 | reverse complement strand
TGAGGGTTGTCCGATGAAGGAAGCCCGATGAAGGTCGCCTCGCATCTGGTGACACCGCCGGTCCGGGCCATCCTGTCGGCACTGTGCAGGGTTGAAGCTGGAGAACTGGTCAAGATCCCACGCAAGGGCCCCTTGATCATCGTGGTGAACCACGTCAATTTCCTCGAAGTGCCCCTTATCTATTCATGGCTGTACCCACGGGATTCCGTGGGCATGGCAAAACAGGAAACCTGGGACAACCCGGCCCTGGCCTTCCTGGCCTTCTGCTGGGATGCCATACCTCTGAACCGGCAGGCCACGGACCTGTCGGCCATGCGCAAGGCCTTCACCGCCCTGGAGAAGGGACGAATACTCATACTGGCTCCCGAAGGAACCCGCAGCGGTCATGGCCGCCTGCAGCAGGGACATCCTGGCATGGTGCAGATAGCCTTGAAATCCGGGGCTCCCGTACTGCCCCTGGCCCACACCGGCGGAGAATTGTTCTGGGCCATGCTGAAAAGCCGCAGGCGGACAGACTTTTCCTTCAGGGTGGGTGAAACCTTCCATCTGGTGCCGCCCCGGGATGCTGATGGCCGGGACCTGCGGTGCCGCCCCGGGATGCTGATGGCCGGGACCTGC
>MIBM01000157.1:1160-1734 GCA_001830645.1 Spirochaetes bacterium RIFOXYC1_FULL_54_7 | reverse complement strand
GCCTGCGGCACAGTACCTGCACGGTCCGTTCTATTTCAAGTTCGCGGCCGATCACTGGTTCCAGCTTGCCATCCCTGGCCAAAGCAGTAAGGTCGGTAGTGAACTTCTCCAGCGCTCCTGGCCGGACGGTGGAACGCGGTTTTTCCCTGGAATCACCACTTTCTTCGTCTTCAGCCTCGGCCTCCGGGTCAGAGAAGGGCTGGCCTTGGGTATGCCCAAGGTTGCTGGCATCTCCAGCAGACAGCTCTCCATCCATGCCATCCGAGCCATGGGAAATAACCTCAAGCAGGTGCAGGCGGCTTACCCCGGCCTTGCGCAGATAGTAGGCGGAATAGTTGCGTTCCTCGTCGAAGAGCGACACCAGGAGTTCCGAGATGCTGACCTCGGTCTTGCCGGAGCCCTGGGACTGTAGTACCGCCCGCTCGATCACGCTCTGGAAACCGGCTGTCTGTATGGGTTCCTGGTCCTTTACGGCCGGAATCTTCTGCTCGAAATAAGCTTCCATGCCCACCTTGATATGCTCGATGTCGGCAGCACAGGCCTCCAGAATGGAGCGTATCTGCTCGAACGACAG
>MIBM01000157.1:0-931 GCA_001830645.1 Spirochaetes bacterium RIFOXYC1_FULL_54_7 | reverse complement strand
TTCTTGTGCACATCCAGCATGATCCTGGTGGCATCCATAAGATTCTTGTGGAACACCGATACCAGTACCGCAACCACGAACTCCATGGTAGTGAAGTCGTCGTTCAGCAGTATGACACGGTATTCCTGAGGTTCTTTGATATCCTGGTCTTCATCCACCAGAACCTGGCTGTCAAGATCATCATAGGTGCTCACCCTAGATAAAATAGCCATTGGGGGGGATAAAAACAAGCGCCCCGGCCTGCCTCGGTCTACCCAGTCCGGCCCGCCGCTAATCACGGGCTGCTAAGCCAAGCCTTGTTTCTCAATAGGCGGGGGGGCCTGTCAGGCAACGACAACCCCCGCTTATCGCGGGGGCCGCCGTTGCCTGACACCCTCCCGCCCTTGGCAGTCAAGGTTGGCGTAGGGCTGCGTGCTCGGCGGCGGGCCGGGTTGGGTAGGTTGTAGGTGATAGGTGCGTGGGTTTGTATCGGGCGGATGTTCATCTTTGACCTGTACCTCCCCCTTCCGCCCTTTGGCAGTCAAGGTTTGCGTAGGGCTGCGTTCTCGGCGGCGGGCCGGGGTGGGTAGAGTGGTGGAACCTAAGTAGCTGGTTGGCCTGTACAGGGCAGGTAGGCGATTCACTTTTTGGCTCCTTCCTCGGCAAATGACTTGAATTATGTATATCACAAGCATATACTGATTGTATGGAGAATAATCCATTTTTAGGTGTTGCAGGGTTTGAGTGGGACAATCACAATACTGATAAAAACAGGAACAGGCATGGTGTCGAACCTGGAGAATGTGAAGAGTTGTTCTTCAATGCACCGCTAATCGTCCCTCCCGATGAGGCTCATTCGACGCTTGAACCGCGGTATCATGCCCTTGGTTCCAGCGATTCCGGGCGGGTTCTCATGATTGTTTTCACCATACGGAACGAGAGGATTCGGGTC
>MIBM01000156.1 GCA_001830645.1 Spirochaetes bacterium RIFOXYC1_FULL_54_7 | reverse complement strand
CCCACAGGGGCCACAGTGGTGCCTTGTGCCAGAACCTGAGGGTCTGTCAGGCCATCTGGGAAGTTTGCTAGATCGACCGAGGTACCACCAGCATCACCGGACCCAACCACACGAATCCGGTATTGAAGTTGGACCCTTTTCGTGGTCTCAAATCCAAGCGAGGGATCCTCAAGGTCATCTGTGACATTAGTCCCGCCGTACTGTGTGTTACCATTCTTCCAAATGAAGCCAGCCGAAGGCTTATTGGTCGTGGATGGATTTGCCGATACTAGAGCACGCCAGACCTCCAGGAATACTAGGTCAGAACGAGCGTCAGTCGTCGGTGGCGGAAAAAGACGCACACGATTTGCGACTTCATCCGGACCAGCGGACTCGGGAAGATAGGAGCCTGCCACAGGGATAACCCACCCATTGACCGCTGCCAGAAGGACCGGGGATGCCTCTTCGGTGCCACCGACTGTGGCCGGTGGAGCAATGACAAACTGGTTGGCATACAGAGGGTCCGTCAGATAGTCCTGTTCGGTCCGCGTGGGATCAAGGAAGAATCCAGAATGAACCTGTGCACGAACTGTTTGGGAGAGAGCCTCAAATTCCACCTGAGAAATCAGGTTCAACTCGGCATCGGTTGGCGGCTTGTCTGCCTGCCACACCACAGATGTGAACTGCCGAGCGAGGGCAGAAAGCACACGAGAAACCCCAGGACCCCAGTTTTCAGCAGTCATAACTTACCTTACCATTAGAACATCACCGCGTAAGCAGTAACGTAGACTTTTGAGCGTGTATGGTTGATGAACGCGAGTCGCACATCATTCCCTGGAACACCTGTCGAAACTGTAGCCAATCTAGAAGCCTGTGTGTAACCCACCCCGTTGTCACAGGATAGGAACACATCCAAAATGTCCTGATCCACCTCAATCAGGTTCTTGAGGGCTGGGGTGTTCACTCCTGACGTGTAGTTCATCACGTCATTGGTGACTGACATCTGATAGACCTTCCAGTAAACCACGAAGGAACTAGCGCCAAGCCCCCCGGTGTAGGCAGCAATATCGATCTTGTCCGTAATCAATACCCCAGGACGAATCGGGGTGGTTGTGGAGTTCTCAGGAAGAACTGCCACCGAGTTGGGGGCCACCCCCTTCGTGCCCCCCAGTGGGGTTCCCGTCTGAAACCGTGAGGACCACGTTTTTATAGGGGGCCCAGGATCCCAAGGGAAAACCGCAGTGGCATCGAGTTTTGCGATATCCGATGCGTTAAGTATCGGATTGTAAAGGATATTGCCATATGTTGGGTACTGGGCCAGCAAACTATTGTAGATCGTAGGAAGGATGCCAGGAGGAACCGATGGGTCCAGCAACCTGGACGCCGAGGTAATTACTGGTGGGGTGACCCCATCGGGGATACCCACCACGAATTTGCCGTTAATAGGCGTGGCTGTGTTTACCTCAGGGGTTCCAGCCACCTGAATGATAACAGAACTTGTCTCCCCGGCCAGCAAGTCCGGGAACCGATTCACGTCAGCATAAATCCGCATGCTACCCTCCTGGGGGGATAGCTACTCTACCGATGACCACCGCCTATCTGACTCAACAACGTGTGACCATACATGACCCCATATGCTGATTTGCCGATTTCTCTAAAAAGTAGGTGCCCCATGCCGATAGGGTTATGAAGGACATCCCCAATGAAGACCGCAACGTTTCTGCTCTGCCTTGCCACCCTGCTAGTCCCAGTCCCCGGGCTCAGCCAGCCCGCCGCCAGGGTCCCCCCTGTGGTCGTTTCAAGGACGGTCCATGAATCCCCCGTCCCCACCACGGGTAACAACGACTTCCGCCTCCTGTGGGCTGAAGAGGTGGTTCGCATCGGTCCAAGAGTGGAATCACGACTGTACCTGGAACTCCACGACGCCTTCAGAGAGCCAGACCTGTTGGCTCGCATCGAGATCCGTGAAGCCCGTGGGTACCAGTTCTGCAACCCCCTCACCAATCC
>MIBM01000155.1 GCA_001830645.1 Spirochaetes bacterium RIFOXYC1_FULL_54_7 | reverse complement strand
GGTGAACTTGCACCGGTTCCGGGTTTCCTGCCGGAATCAGCCGGGCGTTTCTTCGAGGGCTTTTGTTTTGTCGGCGGAGTGCGGCATTCCATCCTGAATCTGAAGGAGCTTACCTCCAGGGAAACCCTGTTCACTGTAGAAGGAGGTCGCCGTGGCTGAGTTTTCCGTCCTGGCACCCCGGGAGGCAGGGGTGACAGCGGTATCAGCCCTCAGGCTGTCGCTGCTGGCAGTTATGGACAAGGCCGGACCCGGCGACTCGATCGTGCTGGACCTGGGCAAGCTTGCCAGCGCCGATTCGGCCTTGGCACAGTTGATAATCGCCTTCAGACTGGAAGCAAGACTACGTCAGCTGAAGGGTCTTATCCAGGGAGAGACCTCGAGGTTGTCGGTTTCTGCCTTGCTGGGTTGCGACATGGTCTGTGAGGCCTGCACATACTATGGTTTTATGGCAATGCCCAATTCCGGCTCCGGAGTTCCGGATGACAAGACCAGACCAAGAGACGTATCCATGACCAAGGAGACCAAGGCATGAACGACAAGCTTGTTGATACATTCCTTGAAGAGGCCCGGGAACTTCTGGATGGCCTGGAGGGACATCTTCTGGAGCTGGAACGTAATCCAACGGACATGGAAGCCATGAATGCGGCCTTCAGGGCTCTGCATTCGATAAAGGGTTCAGCGTCCATGTTCGGATTCGATGCCGTAGGTGCCTTTGCCCATGAGGTTGAGGCGGCCCTTGATCATTATAGAACCGCGAAGCTGCCATCCACACCAGAACTGGCCGATATAGTGCTGCGTTCCCGGGATTATATCCGCTTGTTGCTGGATAGCCCCGAGCATGCCTCGGATGCCGAGAAGACCGTACTTTCTGCGGTTCTGGCCAGGTTGTCCAGAGGACTTGAAAAAGGAGCGTCCAAAGCTTCGGCGGAACCCCTGGCTACAGGTAGGCTTCAGGCGGAAACAGGTATGGAGGCAGCCAAAACCGGCGGCGAACAGAAGACCTACCGGATCGTCTACCGACCGTCCCTGGATGCCTATCGACGTGGTGTCAAGCCGGAGTCATTGATACGTGAACTGCGCACCCTCGGCAAGGCCAGCGTCCGCAGCGATTGCGGGGGCATCCCTGGGCTTGCCGACCTGGATCCCGAATCATGCCTGCTTTCCTGGAATGTCCTGCTTACAACCGACAGGAGCGAAACCGAGATACGGGATGTCTTTATTTTCGAGGAAGGAACATCCAGCATCTCGGTAGAAGAAGTGGATACCGATGAGTTCATGGACGGCGACGAGGTCAAGCGGCTGGGTGAAATTCTGCAGTCCAGGCATCTTCCGGACCAACAGATCAAGGATGCCTTGTCCAGACAGAGACCTCTTGGAGAGATACTGGTATCCGAGCTCGAGACGCCTCCCGCAGTGGTGGAGGACGCGCTGTTCGGCCAGCAGCACGCCAGGAATGTTGTGCAGGCTGTACGGGAAGATACGGAACGCAAGACCATACGTATCCGGTCCGAGAAGCTGGATGCCCTGCTGAATCTTGTTGGCGAGTTGGTAACCGTCCAGGCCCAGCTTTCCCAGGCGGTAAAGGACTCCGGGGACCGCCATGTGCATGGCATTACCGATTATGTGAAGCGCCTGGCCAGTGAACTGCGCGCCACTTCGATGGAATTGCGGCTGGTTCCAATGGATACCCTTTTTGCAAAGTTCAAGCGCCTCGTGCGTGACCTGTCCAAAAACCTGAACAAGGAAATAGACCTCCATCTCGAGGGCGGTGAAACTGAAATAGACAAATCGGTGATAGATGCCCTCAACGACCCCCTGGTACATCTGGTTCGCAATGCCGCCGACCATGGCCTGGAGGCTACAGCCATCCGGGAGAAACGCGGGAAAAACAAGTC
>MIBM01000154.1 GCA_001830645.1 Spirochaetes bacterium RIFOXYC1_FULL_54_7 | reverse complement strand
TTGCGCGCCGTGGCCAGAGTGCTTCTGAAGGAGACCGAGTCATAGCGGTCGAATTCCAGGATGCTGGTCTGCACACCAAAGTGGACCAGTTCATCCGCCGCCTCGCGGATGCCCTGGTTGGCCAGTCCCCAGTAGCCTGAGTCCTCGTCCTTCCGAGGCAGAATGGCGCAGAAGCGGTACGGCTTGTTGAGTCTGAGGCTCCGGGCTATGGGATTTGGCGTGAAGCCGGAGCTTTCTATGATGGTCTGTATTTTTGTACGGGTTTCGGTCGACACCCGACCCCGGTTATGTAGAACCCTGTCCACGGTGCCTATGGATACCCCGGCGAGTTCTGCAATTTTCTTGACCGTCATGAGCGAATCCTTGGGATACCGGGTTGCGTTATCGTACACGCATCCTGGCATTCAAATGAATGGCTGTCAAATCAAAGTCAATATTGACTATGTGAGGGCTGTTGTGCATGCTGGCCGCCATGGATGGGATCATCTTTGATATCCAGCGTTTTTCTACCCACGACGGTGACGGTATACGGACCATCGTCTTTTTCAAAGGCTGCCCGCTTCGCTGTACCTGGTGTGAGAATCCGGAAAGCCAGGCAACAAAGCCCGAACTACTCTTTGATCCCCGGCATTGCATAAACTGCTCCTCTTGCCTGCAGCCGGAGGCCAGTGGCCTGATGCACCGCGACGCTGCCGGCCGCATCGCTATTGTCAGGCCTGTTCCGGCCACAGGCTCTGCCAATGCTAGGATCAGCCATGCTGCCATGGAAGCAACTGCCGGGCTATGCCCATCGCTGGCCATACGGGTGGCTGGGAGAAAGATGTCCGCAGGAGAAATAATCGCGGAAGTAATGAAGGACGAAATCTTCTTCAGGAACTCCGGAGGCGGGGTTACCTTTTCTGGTGGCGAACCCCTGCTGCAGTCAGGGGTTTTGCTGGAACTGGTAAGGAGTTTTACCGGGCTGGGCCTGGACTGTGCGATGGAGACCTGCCTTGCCATCGGCCCGGGCACAATAGAACCCTTTCTGGATTTCTCCCTTACCTGGTTGGTAGACCTGAAACACACGGATGCCCGGGTCTTCAGGGAAGGCACCGGAGGCAACCTGTCTATGGTGATGGACAACATGGAACGGCTTGCTGACAGCGGTGCAAAGATGGTCTTCCGTGTTCCGGTGATACCAGGCTTCAATGACAATGACCAGGCCATGGGCGGCATTCTTGCATACGCTGCAATGTTGGCCAGCATGGCCCAAAGCCAGCAAGGGTTTGCTGGCCGACAGCACGGGGCAGCCGTTGTCAAGCCGCATCTGGATCTGCTGCCGTACCATGACCTGGCCGCAGGCAAGTATGCAGCATTGGGTAGACCCTACCCGTACGCCAGGGGACTGAGTGTGTCCAGAGCCTTCCTTGAGTACCATGCCAAGGCTGGAGCTGAGCTTGGGCTCGAGATAGGCATCGGAGGATGAAACGGCCGATGGGCTTCCGGCTGACCGCAACGATTCCAGTATAGGTCGACGCATCGAAACGGCCTGCCTGATGGTCCAGCCGCACCTGTATGAAGCCGCTGCCCTTGGTGACCACCTTTCCTGTCAGTCGATATGCCGGTCCCGATGGGGTATTTATGATGCCGGGACTGGCCAGGCTGGAGTTGCCGCCCATCACGGTGTCGGCAAAACCCTCCCAGACCCAGCCCGGAGCCTGGGACAGACCGGCAGGAAAGTCTGACAGGACCAGGTCCTGGCCAGCAGGGTTCAGGTTTGCGGATCCTTGTTTGGGTTGTTCCTGGGCCTGCATCCGGGAAGACAGGGGTACTGCCAAAGAAAGTGCAAGCACGGTAAGGAAGTGTTTCATACATACCAATATACTGGGGTGGAGATGAAACGGATAAGCAATTCATCAGTATGTGTCGACCAAGCCTGTTGGTAACCTTACCTGGAATACGGTACAGCCTGGGCGGCTTTCAAAATCCATGCTGCCTCCATGGGAGGCAATTATGGATCTGCAGATATCCAGACCCAGGCCAGTGCCTTCTCCCCTTTTCTTGGTGGTGAAGAAGGGTTCGAATATACGCTGATGAAGATGCTCGGGTATACCCGGACCTGAGTCCTTCACCAGGACTTCCACCTGGACATCGAAGGCTTCTATTCCTATGGTTAGCTTGCCGTGATAGTTCATGGCCTGAAGGGCATTGCGGATCAGATTGAGCCACACCTGGTTCAGTTTGCTCCGGTCTCCTTCGATCTTGCCGGCGTTGTTGTAGCTCCGGCTCAGAGTGATGCCGTCCTTGAGCTGATTGCTGTACAGGGTCAGGATATTGTCAATTTCCTTAGCTCGCTCCATCGATGATTTTTCTGTGTTTTCTTCCCGGTGGACATGGTGCAGGAGGGCCGATACAACATTGGATGCTTTTCCCGAAGTCAGATTAATTATCTGGGTAATCCTGCGTACGTTGGCCAGTCTAGCCAGGGTATCAACAGCATCTTTGGTTTGCGGATGGCGAGCCGACAAGCTCAGGATTTCAGGATCCTTGTCGAGTTGTGTTTCGATAACGGCGTCGATGAACTCCTCCGGGACCGTCAACCCGGTTTCAGTCACCCGGACTTTGAATTTCTTCCGGAGCATATGTAAATTTACCGCCAACGTTTGTTCCAGCTCTCCATCGAGTATCTGTGGCAGTCTTGCCTCGAACCAGGTCCTGACTTCGTCAGGGAATCCGGCAATGGCCCGGGAGACAGTTGCCAACCTGGCTTCGATTATCTCCATCAAGGAACCGGTTGACGAGCTGATGGCCCCCAGTGGCGTATTTAGTCCGTAGGCTATACCGGCAACCAGCTGGCCAAGGGCCGCCAGTTTTTCGGAGTTGATGAGGGAGTCCTGGGTCTCTTTCAAGGTGTCGAGGGCATGTCTCAATTCAGCATTTACCTTCAATAGATCATTGTTCAGACTATCCAGCTCCCTGGTTCGATTGGCTATTCGATCTTCCAGGGTCTCGTTCAAGGCCCGGAGGTCTTTTTCCTGTTTACGCAGCAGTTCTTCTGTACGTTTGGCTTCGGTAATATCTTCATATACCCCTAGAACGCCGTAGATCTGTCCCTGCATGTTCCGTAAAGGAATTTTTGAGGTTCGCAAGTAGATGGGTGTTATGCTGGAACTGCCCTGGGGTTCCTCATAATTGAGTTTGGCTATGCCGCTGTCCAGAACGCTACGATCGTCTGCCTGGTACAAGTCGGCTTGTGTGGCCCGGGCCATGCTGTAATCATCTTTGCCTATCATTGCCGCAGGTTCCATTTCCCTGGCGTCCTGGGCGAACAAACGATTGCAGCCCAGATAGCGCAGCTGCAGGTCTTTCCAGAAAACCCGGACCGGGATGGTATCTATCACATCCAGCAACATGCGGCGGGATTCGCCCAGGCTTGCTGTGAGCTGTCTGCGCGCACCCAGTAATCTAGCCAGATATGCAATCAACACCAACTGGAGAACGGCAAAAATGGATAGTATGATGATGAACAAGTCGGTCTGTCGCCTCAGTGCGGTTGCCGCGGCAACCTTGTCGCTGATATCCTGCACTGTAAACACCACCCTCCGGGAAAGATCCAGAGGATCCAGCGGTATGGAAGAGCGGATGATGTACAGGATGTGTCCATCCTTATGGAGCCATCGTATCTCTGCGGTGCCACTGCCTTTTCCCGCTATTTGCCGGTACTTCTCCTCACCGACATAATTGTAATCAGCATCGTCAACATAGAAGATCCTGGCACTATGACCAAGCAGTTCGTCCCGGCTATAACCAGTGAGGGACAGTATGTAATCATTGACATTGACTATGACCCGGTCAACAACCACACCTATACCGCTTGGAGCACTGTGCAGAATGTTCTGAAGCAGTTGCTCGCTGTCGTACTCGATGGTAGCTCCGGTGAATGCCTCGACCGGATTCTGGGCTTGTATGCTCCGGACAGCGGCAACAAGCAGTACCAGGTAAAGCAGCCCAAGTCGTTGGTGGCGGAAAATCATACGTAACTTTTAAATTGCCAGCACAGCTCCGGCGCAGTTCCGGATGAAATCCGTTCGAAGGTTTCCCGTTCGGACTTGAAGGCTTCCATCACCGCTGGGTCGAAATGAGTACCGGCTTCGGCCTCGATGTGTGTAGCTACTTCGTTGAAAGGCAGGGCGTCTTTGTATGGACGCTTGCAGAGCAAGGCATCAAGTACATCCGCCAGGGCAGTAATGCGGGCAGACATCGGGATGCCCTCTCCTGAAACTTCGGCAAGATAGCCCGTGCCGTCCCAGCGTTCATGGTGGTACAGGATAAGATCCAGCACGAAAGGGTCGACATCGATGGATTTCTGCAGCTTGATCCCGATCTCCACATGACGCTTGACGATGGAGAATTCCTCCCCCGTCAGGGATCCCGGTTTTGACAGGATGTCATGGGGGATACCGGCCTTGCCGATATCGTGTAGTGGTGCATACATGAACAGTTCCTGCACGCTTTCATCGGGTAAGCCCAGTGACTTTCATAGCAAGGCCGCGTAGCGGGCCACGCGCTGGACATGGCTGTAGGTGTCCGGATCGTGTTCATGGGCGGCGGTTTCAAGGGCGGCCACAAGGGCTCCATTGAGTTGTTCGACCTTGAGATGCAGAGCCTCGACTTCCCGTTCCCGTGCGTACAGCTCTGCGGCCCTGGCAACGGCCATGGCTAGATCCCGACGCTCCCGGGGTTTGCGTATGTATCTGAACAGACCGGCCTCGTTGACAGCCAGAGTAATGGCCTCGATGTCGGAATAGCCGGTCAGGAGTATGCCGTACATCCGAGGGTACCGGAGTCTGGCCTCCCGCAGTAATTCATGGCCTCTCATACCTGGCATCTTCTCATCGGTGACCAGTACTGCCGGTACACCACCGTCGGCTACTATATCTTCCAGTAATTGCAGGGCTTCTATGCCGCCGAGAGCCACTTACACTCCGAGATGGGGCAGTTCCCGCCGTAGTTCTCTTTTGAGGCTTTCGGTGATTATAGCTTCGTCGTCTACGCAGACTACAAACAATTTATCCATGAACGTAAGTTTAAGTTAAGCTTTGCAAGAAACAAGAGCCGAAATGCTTAATGTGGAAATGATTTTGGCATGATGGAATGTGGGATCATGCAGAAAGTGGAGCTAGTCAGCCAAGATACGGACAAGCTTGGATCGGGGAAACTCTATGGGACCATTTCGACCCTCAAGGGTGTGTGATGCAGGCTCGCCGTCGTCCAACCATTGATCCTTACCATAATTTAATGATTATCCACCAACCTGTCCTGTTGAAATGAGTTATAGTACAGCCATGGCAAAGCGCGGACAGGCCAAACGGCACCTTGTTGTCATTTCCATGGATGGACTCTCGGAGACCGAGCGGGACGCTATAGCCTTCCTGCCCGGCTTTTCCAGGCTTCTGGCCAGGGGGACCAGGATCGGCAGCCTGGATGGGGTCTACCCCACGCTTACCTATGTGCTCCATGCCACCATGATGACCGGTTGCCATCCTGAAAACCATGGGATAGACCACAACCATCCCCTTCAGCCCTGGATTCCAGGAGAGCACCAGCGCTGGTACTGGTATGCCAAGGAGCTCAGGAGGCCCAGCCTTTTCGATGTTGCCCGGCAGGCGGGCCTGAGTACGGCAGCGGTTCTGTGGCCGCTTGTGTCCGGGGCTTCCATAAACTGGAACCTGCCTGAGATTGCAGCCCTTCCGGGGGAGAACCAGGTACTTAAGGCCCTGCGGGCTGGCTCTCCCGCCTTCTTGCTGGACCTCCAGGTCCGCTTCGGGCGCTACCGTAAAGGCTCGCAGCAGCCATTTCTTGATGACTTTGTATCCCGTTCGGCTGCCTATACCATACGCGGCAAGCAGCCAGGCCTGCTCATGACCCATCTGATAGGCCTGGACGACGCCAAGCACCACCACGGCTCGGAGTCCACCCAGACCCGCGCTGCCTTGCTTCACCAGGATACCTGTCTGAGGCGCATACTGGATGCCGTGGAAGACGCGGGCATCGGTGAGCGGACCAGTGTAGTTGTCCTTGGCGACCATGGGCATATAGATACGGTACGGAGGGTACGCTTGAACCGCATGCTGCTGGATGCAGGCCTGGGGCCCGGAGGCTCCGGCAGTTTTGATGGGAAGCCTGTGGATTGGCGGTTCTGGTTCCGCTGCGCCGGAGGCTCGGCCTATCTGCATATCTCTGATACCGCGGATGTTGCCATGGCAGGAGCTTCCGCAACAGCCGGTGGAGCCGCCATTGTGGAGGCTTCACGCCTGCTGGACCTCTGGAAAGCCGATCCGGAATCTGGCATTGCAGCCGTGCACAGCGGCCAAGAGCTTGAAAGCCTGCGAGGCGGCTCCGGTGCTGTCTTTGCCATTGACGCAGAATCGGGTGTACAATTCATCGAGGATACGGAAGGTCCGGCAGTTGAATACAGCCCGGAGCCTGGAGCCTTCGGAGCAGATCATGGCTATCCACCATGGACGCCCGGTTACCGCGGCCTCTTCATGGCCGCGGGTGCAGGCATAGTGCAAGGCGCTGATCCTGGCCGCTTGGGAATGGTCGATTTAGCGCCAACTCTGGCGCGCATGCTTGGTCTGGATTTTCCTGCCTGCGATGGCAGGGTAAATGAATCGATACTCAGGCAAATGAATCGAGATTCCAGTGAATGAATCGTTTTTCAAGTAACGGAGGAAAGCATGGCTTCAGACAGGATCGCCCCGAACGACAAGAAAGAGATTTTTGGCTGGGGCATGTACGACTGGGCCAACAGTGCCTTCAGCACCACTGTGGGTACTGTTTTCCTCGGGCCCTACCTGGCCTCCCTGGCCACTGAAGCCGCTGCGGCCTACCCCGATGGTATGGCCAGGTTGGCCGGATTGTCCATCGCACCGGATTCCTTCCTGCCATACTGCGTCTCCCTGTCTGTGGGCCTGCAGGTCCTGTTCCTGCCCATACTCGGTGCCATTGCCGACTATTCCCATCTGCGTAAGGCTCTGATGCGCCTCTTTGCAACGATAGGTGCTGTGGCCACCGTGGGACTTTTCCTGGTGACCCAGAGCATCTGGTGGCTCGGCGGCCTTCTGTACATCGTTGCCAATCTTGCCTTCGGCGCAGCCATGGTCTTCTACAACGCCTATCTGCCTGACATAGCCTCGGAAGACAAGCGTGACAAGGTCTCCTCCTATGGCTGGGCCATGGGCTACCTGGGCGGCGGCCTGTTGCTCCTCTTGAACCTGGCCTTTTACCAGTTCCGGGACACCCTCGGCGTTGGCACGGGCCTGGCGGTGCGCATCAACATGGCCTCTGCCGGACTCTGGTGGCTGGGCTTCTCCATGATCACCTGGACCAGGTTGCGGGCCAGGAAGGCCCATCGGGCCTTGCCGCCCGGACAGGCTTATCTGAAGGTAGGCTTCAGCCAACTCAAGGGTACCATCAAGGAAGTGAGGAATTTCCCGGAGACCCTGAAATTCCTGCTGGCATATTTCCTGTACAACGATGGCATACAGACCGTCATCGCCGTGGCGGCCACCTTCGCGGCTGCGCCCATACTCCGGGGCGGCCTGGGAATAGACACCGGTACCCTGACCATAGTTATCCTGATGATACAGTTCATGGCCTTCTTCGGGGCATTGCTGTGGGGTTTCCTGGCCGGTAAGATGGGCGCCAAACAGTCCATAATCCTGAGTCTGGTGATCTGGTCCGGAGTGGTGATCTATGCCTACTTCGGATTGCATGGTGACGGCGCCACACTCCAGTTCTTCATCCTGGGGGCCTTCATAGCCCTGGTGATGGGGGGATCCCAGGCCATCAGCCGCAGTCTTTTTGCCCAACTGATTCCCGGTGGCAAGGAGGCCGAATATTATTCCTTCTATGAAGTCTCCGAGCGCGGAACCTCCTGGATAGGTCCCCTGCTCTTTGGTCTCATGAACCAGGTTTTCGGATCATTGCGGCCAGCCATATTGTCTTTGATCTTCTTCTTCATAGCAGGACTTGTATTGCTTCCTTTCGTGAATGTCCCCAAGGCCAGGGCGGCGGTAAGGGAGTTTGATGCGGGGAAGGGTGATCAGCTTGATGATGGTGCATAATCAGCCTTGTTCTGGCTGAAAATATTCCGGAATTATGGCCGGATCATTATAGGTATCATCCTGTCACCTGTCACCTGCTTTCGGGGCGGGAAGTGCCTGTTCCCTGTTGTGCACGAACGCAACTGCCTGTGTGCTGCTGTTGCCCGGACTATTGTCCAGGGTTGTGGTCGTGCTATTCTCTACCCACACTTGGAACTTTTCTGGGCGGATTGCCGGAAACACCGGTGCGGAGGTTGTCATGAAATCCAGAATTTTCACGATCAGCTGCATTTTATCGGTGTTCATCTCGACAGTGGGTTTTGCCCAGCCACCGGGGGATATCATCGTGAATTTCGTCGGTGACCCTTGGACGCCATGGGTCTACGGCAGCGAAGGCTCGTTTCCCGACAAGGGAATCGCAGTGGAGGTCATAATCGAGATCTTCAAGAGACTTGATGGATACCAGCCTGTCTTCAGTCTGCATTCATGGAACAGATGCCTGGACCTGGTTAGAACCGGCGACGCCGACGCACTGATACTCTGCGCCTACAACGCCGAGAGGGCGGGCTATGCGGTCTTCACCGACGAGATTGTCAGGAACAAGGCAGTGTTCCTGTTCCGCAAAGGAGAAATGCCCCAATGGACCGTTCTCCAGGATCTGAAAAAATACAGGATCGGTATTCTGTCCGGCAATGATTATGGAACGATATTTGACAAGGCCAGGCAGGATTTCGGATACAGCGTACACAATGGGGCCAAGTCCATCGATGAAGCACTGGTCCTGCTGAAGGACAATTACTTTGATATCCTCTTGACAACCGAAGCTGTCCTTACTGAAGTCTACAAATCGAATCCCAGGAACAAGGATGTTTTTGGTGTGGCCGGCAGTCCCTTCTCCGACGGGGATGTCTATTACATCGCGTTTTCAAGGAAATCCGACAAGGCCAACCTGATTCCCAAGATGAACACCATAATTGCCCAGATAAAGGCTGAGGGAGTCATCGACAAGCTGCGGACGAAATACCTCGGCAAGTGAGATGCCGGGCCAGCAAGCTATCACGCCGGCAACGACCTTTGGAGCAAGCCGATGAAGTTCGTTCCGAGCACAGCCTCGATATCACCAATGGAATAGCCGCGATCCGAAAGCATGGGGACGAGCATCTGCAAGTCAGCGATACTATCCAGTTCGGCAGGCACTGATTCGAATCCGAAGCCTCCGTCAAAATCCGTTCCCAGCCCGACATGGGACGCATTCCCGGCCAGTTGGCAGATATGGTCTATATGGTCGACCAGAAATCCAAGACTGATCC
>MIBM01000153.1:12413-12515 GCA_001830645.1 Spirochaetes bacterium RIFOXYC1_FULL_54_7 | reverse complement strand
GGACTTCAAGTCTCCCGCGGAGTTCCGGGAGGCCGCCAATCCCTTTGCCTTCGGCTCGTCCCCTTTCCCGTCCCTTTCCTATCCAGCGGACCTCTTTGAACT
>MIBM01000153.1:2918-12365 GCA_001830645.1 Spirochaetes bacterium RIFOXYC1_FULL_54_7 | reverse complement strand
GGCTCCGAGGATGGCCGAGGTGGATCCCGAGTCAGTCTGGTTTCCGAGGGACAGGTTTCCGAGCCAGGTGGTTGTACCGATTTGGGGAACCTATCTTTTGCATGCGATACTACTTGATGAGCCTGAATCGGAGGTACTGGCAGAGCATCCTTCATTCCAGCTAACCGGGGAGCTGGGTACAGGATCCATGGAGCTTCTCGCAGGCTTATATTATGGCGTGGATCCTGAGACAGCTTATCTGGTGAAAATCATGACTGCCGAGGGTTATACTAAAAAGTACGACATCATCCTGATACCAGAGCGGTCGTCGATTCAGGCTGCCTTTGCCGCTGCTTCGTGGACGGGGGCCGATGTACGGATATATGGGGAAGTGTCCTGGAGTCCTGTCAGATATTTCTCAACCGTTTCAGCTGAACTCTCCGGGTCGAATTCCGTGTTCCTGCTGCCCTCATGGACTTTTGATGCCGCCCTGGGCCTGAACGCCTACTGGAGCCTGTTGGCCATGGATCTCATCATCGAGGCCAGGCACCTGTTGCTTGATCCGGCCATGCAGGTGATACGGCCGGCTCTTGCCAGCCTTGGGGTCCTGTATGCCAGGCGGCACTGGCTGGACGGCAGATTCAGCACCAGCCTGCTGGCAGCCCTGACACCAACCATTGACAGCAGGGGGTATCCTGATGAATTTGGCTATGCCCTGGCCTTGAGCCTCGGCTGGCAGCCGTCCCTGGAGACGGAGCTGACTCTGACGATACCGGTCTTCGGGGGTAGTCCCGACAGCGATCTTGGGCGCTATTCAGGCTTGACCCGGCTTACCCTTGCCCTGAGCCAGAAACGGTAAACCCGGATTCCGGCGGTTATTGCTGCCTACCGGACCACCAGAAAATACCTGACCGCACTGTCCCCGGGCGCTTCGAGGCTGATGGATAGATCCCCTGCGATGTTGGTCCAGGAGTCCTGGGTGTGTATGGAGTTGCCGTAGGGCCGCAGGCTGGGGGCATCCAGGGGATGATAGGTCCTAAGGCCATATTCGTTGCTGACAAGCTTTCCTGTGACCAGATTGTATTGCCGCAAGGAATCAAGATCGATGGCATGGATGGTATAGCTGATGCCGTCTTCAGCCGAACTGTCTTCGGCAGTGTCGTCTCCGGTAGCATCATCGGCAATAAAACTGGTGACTTCCCTGTTCAGGCTGCGTAGGCCTCCGGGTGCCGGGTTTTCTGTGAGTACAAGCGCTTCGCCATAGCGCAGAAGCTCCTGGCTGAAACCCATTCCGTTGTCGCTGGCACCATCAGCAGACAAGGCTGCCATGGCGGTGCTTATGGCGGCCTCGTTCACCTTGTCGTTGTGCAGGAGTTCGTGGAAGAAGCTGGCACCGCCGAAGTTCCTGGCCAGGTAGGCCCCGAAGGCAAAGGCCCCGGCGTAGCTTTTCAGGACTTCATCATCATCCAGCCAGTCGCTGACCCCGGATTCAGCATAGTGGTAGGCAAAGACGTCCAATCGTGATTGGGGGCCGTCCACAAGGGGATCAAGGCCGATGTTTTCAAGCACCAGGTCTTCAGCAACCATGGAGCACAGCTCGTTGAACCAGGTGTCGGATCTGAGACCCCCCAGGCGTAGATACTTCATGTTGAAGTGGATCATGTGCTGGTATTCGTGGGCCATGGTGCTGTAGATATCCCTGGGATAAGAGTCTGCGAAGTGGGCATCAAGGTAGAAGATTTCCGCGTTGTTGGTTTTCAGGTTGTTGCCCAGCTGGTCCTGGGGGTAGAAATCCTTGCTCCAGAAATAGCCGAAGACACCGCCGGTCTGGGTTTCGGGAATGGCTTCGGGATAGTCAAAATCTATATCGTAGAGGAGGATGGAGATGTGCTGGTCTCCATCACGGCCACCGACGTCATCGCTATTGTATCCGCCGCCGTACTCGTGGCCGAAGATGGTCGATACGTTCCTGAAGATACCATCCCGGTACTCTGACCCGGTGGTACCGTCGAACTTGTCCCTGATCAGCCAGGCCTGTTCAGTGGTAAGTTTGTTGTCCCGGTCGTTGGTGGAACTTGCATTGAAGTTGTCATCCGCAACCCAGACGTAGGAATACTCGCCTATGGCCCTCAGAGTAGCGGATAGGTAAATCCAGGTGTCCCCCTGCTCAACCCAGAAATACTTCTTGGTAGTGCCTTCGATGTAATCGGAAGGAGTTGATCCATACGTGATCGGGCTGGCCAGGCTACGCGCCTGGGCCCCGAAAGGGATAGGTGGCGGGTTGGCATTGAACCGGAGGGCGGCTTCGTGTTCCCGGCGTCCGGGGTGGCTGCCGGGGTAACTGCCGGGGTCCATAGTCAGGGTGCGTGACCAGGCCTCACCGGTCGCAGTACCTGGAATGAGGTTGGTGGAGCTGTTGGCTTTGACAAGGAAGACCTGCCGTCCCGGAGCATTCTGGATGGTGACGGTTTTTTGTGAATAGTTGCCAAAGTCGATGGGCAGAACGGGCGGATCCTGCTGGTAGTCGAATTGCACCGGGTTCGGATCAGGGTTTGCCAGTATGTCAGCCGGACTGCCGGGTAAAACAGGCTGTACCGGATTACGGCATGCCGTGGTCAACACCTCCAGTAGTATGAAAAAGATAATATTCCTGAGTATTCCAGCTATTGCAAAGGTTCGATCCATGTTAAGCCCCAAGTGTCAGCTATCTCTCGATTGCCGTAAACCAAAGGTGTCAGGCACCTACTGGTTGTACAACGTTTACGGCAATACAGATGCTTTTCCTTAATAATATACCGAGGCAACAGCAAAAGAGTTGCGGTATGCAAAAAACTTCTTGACATATTTTGTGTTTGCCAGTATGTTTGCGAACGTTAACTAACCAAATGACTGGCAAGCTGGCTTATCGGCAGACTTGTCAGGTGGGAGATGGGCGCAATGCAATCCAGTGAACGGCAGAAGGAAATAGTCGCCGCGGTTTTCAACCTGATATCGGACCAGGGTATACAGGAACTGACCATAAAGAAGATAGCCCAGGCAGTCGGGGTCAGCGAGCCTGCGATATACCGTCATTTCGAGTCCAAATCGGACATCCTGGCGGCGGTGGTGGACGAGATGATAGCCCATCGCAACACGACCTTTGCCCGGATAAGCGGTAATTCCGCGGCCACCACCCTGGCATCCTTCTTTACCGTCCAGTCCATACTCTTCGAGGACCTGCCGGCCTTGACCATCATGCTGTTTCCCGAGGACCTCTTCCGCAACGACACGGTGTTGCTGACCAGGATCATGGACACGATGAAGGATACCCTGGGCCGTATCCGCGAACTCCTGCAGGCCGGGATCGACGAGGGCTCCTTCAGGCCGGATCTGGATCGCGATGCGGTGGCCTTGATGCTGGTGGGCGGTTTCAGGCTCCTGGTTTCGTCCTGGCGGCTTGATCCTGCCTCCGGGCGGCTGAAGGAGAAGACCAGGCGCTTCATCGATGGGGTCTGGCCGTTGATATCCCGGTAAGGGGTAAGTTTGCTGCCCCGGATTTTGCCGTAATGGGTGAGATTCCGCATTGAAAATATGGCAGGAGCGGGTTCGGATGACTTGTGGTGGTAGCCGGTGTCGGCTTTGTTGTGTCATTTTAGTTAGTTAACGTTAACTAACAGTTATTCTGGTTCCGGGAAGAGGTAAGGGATGAAAAAGCTTTTCAAGGTTGCGCTGGCGCAACCGATCGTCGTCATGGTTCTGGCACTGGTCATTACCATACTTGCAGCCACCAGCATGATGGCAGACTTCAGGATGGAAACCAACCTGGACAAGTACATGCCGGCCACCCATCCCGCCTTCGTCTTCAGCGACGAGGCGGATGAGCGTTTCATGATACGGGATGCCATCCTGATAGCCCTGGAGCATCCGGATACCATCTACAATCCGGACAGCCTGGCCAAGATCATCCAGATTGATGAAGCACTCCGGGGCATTGATGGATTGTCGGAGTCAAGGATCCAGTCGGTGTACACAGGAGACAACATCCTGGGCACCGAGGATGGCCTGGATGTGCGCCGCTTCTACACCGAGGCTCCCGCTGGCCAGGCCGAGGCTGACCGTATCGGAGCCCTTGTCAGGGCCAACAACATGATAGCGGGCCGTCTGGTGTCCACCGACGAACGGACTTCCCTGATCATCGTCGAACTGCCCGGGAGCGGCTTCTCCCGCAGTCTCTACGACCAGGTACTGGCTCTGGCCGACGGCTATTCGGGGCCTGAGACGGTACATGTGGCCGGCCGCCCCATTGTGGAGGGGACCCTGGGTGTACTTGGCCCGGAGGATATGAAGCGTACCGGGCCGCTGGTGCTGCTGGTGATAGCGGCTGTGCTCATCCTGGTCCTGAAGCAGGTGCGCCGGGCCATCATAACCCTGATGGTGGTCCTCTTCAGCACCATCTGGACCTTCGGCCTCATGAGCTCCCTTGGCATACCCCTGTATTCGATAAGCATCATGATTCCGGTGATGCTGGTGGCCATAGGGGTGGCCTATGCCATACATCTGTACAACCAGATTGACCACTACACCAGCGGGAATCCCGATGCCAGCCGCCGGGACATTGCCTCAAACGCGATCTCCGTAATCGGCAGCCCGGCCCTGTTCGCAGCCCTGACCACGGTGGCTGGCTTTGTTTCCCTGGTTACCTCCCAGGTCTTCCCGGTGAAGTATTTCGGGCTCTTTACGGCCTTCGGGGTCTTCATGTCCTACATGCTGACCATGTTCCTGGTACCCGCCGGCATCATGGCCTTCGGCAATGGCCGCAAGAAGAAAAGGCTTCCCGGGGACAGAGCTCTTGAATACGGAGCTCTTGAACACGGCCTTGGTGCCAGGTTTGCCAACGCTGTAAGTACCCATCCCCGCCTGGTGTACAGCCTGACCGCCATCCTGGTGGCTCTGTCCCTCTGGGGTGTGTCCCTGGTGTGGATAAACACCAGCTTCCTGGCCAACTTCGAGAAATCCAGCGCCATCGTGCAGACCGATGCCTTTGTGAACAGGAACTTCGGCGGTACCTCGAGTGTGAACATCATCCTTGATTCGGAAGAGTATGACACCTTCAAAAATCCTGAGGTGCTGAGCTTGATGGACGAGATGCAGACCGGCGCCCTGGCTCTGCCCAAAGTGGGCGATGCCCTGTCCCTGACCACGTACTTGAAGCGCCTGCACTTCTCCATGAATGCCGAGGACCCGGCTTTTGATGCCATCCCCGACAGCAGTGACATGGTGGCCCAGTACCTGCTGCTGTACGAGATGTCCGGGGATCCGGAGAATCTCTGGAAGGTGGTGGACGCCGACTACATGGGCGCCAACATCACCATACAGATGAAGAGCGATGATACCCTGACCATTCAGGGCGTGGTGGATTATGTGGATACCTGGACCGAAGAGTTTGCCGAGCTGGGCATCAGGATCCGCTATGCCGGATCGGGCTACAAGAGTCTGGTCTTCTCGGACCTCATACTGCAGGGACAGATATCAAGCCTTGGACTCTCGGTGCTCATCGTGTTTGTACTGGTGGCCTTCCTGTTCCGGAGCCTGCTGCTAGGAGCGATTGCCACCATCCCGATACTCATTTCCATCATGGTCAACTTCGGCCTGATGGGACTCCTGGGTGTGCCGCTTACCATATCCACGGCCATCATCTCCAGCATAGCCGTGGGTATAGGGGTGGATTACGCCATCCATTTCATCACCCAGTACCGTGAGGCCTACAAGACCCTGGGCAGCGAGGACAGGGCAGCCCGTTTTGCCATGGGACACACCGGCAGGGCCATCTCGCTGAATGCGGGCATAGTCATCTCCGGCTTCATGGTGATGGTCTTCTCGGTCTTCCCACCCAACCGGGCGATAGGCCTGCTTGTCTCTTTGAACATGATCACCGCCCTGGTGGCCACAATCACCATAATGTTCCTCGTTCTGAGGAAGTCATCCAACCGTATCCTGAAGGAGAAGTCACTATGAACATCAAAGCTACCAATAGCAAAGCACTGAATCTGGCTGCAGCCCTGCTGCTTGGCCTTATGGCCGTTGCCACTGCGGGCGCCGCCGAGCCGACGGCAGAAAGTATCATGCAGGCAGTCTACGACAGGCCCCAACCGGCAGACACCAGTGGCCTCCTGACCATGACCCTGATCGATGCCAAGGGGAGGGAGCGTGTGCGCTCCCTGGAACAGCGCCTGGCCACCTTCGGCGGGGTGGACAAGAAGATAATGGAGTTCAAGAGCCCCGCGGATGTAAAGGGCACAGCCTTCATGAACTGGAGCTATGCCGAAGCCGGCAGGAGTGATGACCAGTGGATCTACCTGCCTGCCCTGAAGCGCGTCAAGCGCATCAGTTCCGACGGCAAGGGCGATGCCTTCATGGGCTCGGACTTCAGCTACGATGACCTGGCCGAACGCCACCCCTCCCGGGATACCCATGCCATCATCGGCAGCGAGATCATGAACGGCGAGGCCTGCTGGATCATCGAGAGCAAGGCCAAAGATGCAACCGAAGGCTATTCAAAGACGATAAGCTGGATATCCAAGGAGCGGCTGACCGGTTTCAAGCGCGAGTACTACGACCGCAAGGGCGCCCTGCTCAAGACCCTGTCCGTGCAGGAGACCAGAATCATTGGTGGTTACCTGATGATAACCAGGACCGAGATGCACAATGTCCAGAAGAACACCCGGACCCGGATGGAGTTTGCGGACCTGAAGCTGGACACCGGCATTACTGACGAATTGTTCAGCGAGCGCACCCTGACAAGGGGGCTGTGATGAATGAAGCAGACCGATCCAGAGCGCAGTTTCCCGCTGCCGGTGAAAGTGCCATAGCCAGAATGCCATCCAGCGACCAATCCAGAAATAGTACCGTTCTTTTCCTGCTTGCCCTGCTGGTGCTGGCCGCCCTGCCCTTCGGGGCGGCTTCTGCCCAGGAGGCTCTGTCCCTGTCCGGTTATGGCCGCAGCAAGGTAGGAGCCATGCTTGATGACGGCTCGCTGTTCATGCTGGAGAACACCCTTGATCTTCAGGCCGGCTGGGATCTGGGTAGTGGTGCCGTGTTTGCCGACCTTGCCCTGGTAGAGCGCGAGGGTGCCGCTGCGACCTTCGAACTGCGGGAGTTGTACCTGGAATACCTTGGTGAGGCCTTTGACCTGCGCATAGGCAAGCAGCAGGTCATCTGGGGCAAGAGCGACGGGGTGTTCATAACAGACCTGGTGTCGCCCAAGGATCTGTCACGCTTTCTGGTGCCTGACTTTGTGGAGCTCAGGCGGGCAGTAACGGGCGTGCGGGCCAACGGTTACCTGGGCAACCACAGCCTGGACCTGGTCTGGGTGCCATTGTTCTCGCCGACCATATTGCCCGCAGGGGATTCCATCTGGGCAGCTTCCTTGCCCTTTCCTGTAGTGCCGACCATCGACCCTGCGGTGGTGCCCGAGCTGTCCCTGGAGAACGGCGAATACTTTGCCAAGTACTCCTACCTGGGCAGTTCCATTGACCTGAGCCTGATGGGCGGCTGGTTCTGGAACGACACCCCGGCCTTCAGGGTGACTGGCAAGACCTTTACAGCCCCACCCAATCCTCAACTCGCCTCACTGGATCTACAGGGTGAGTATTACCAGAGCGCTGCCTTCGGCTACGGTGTGGCTGCCACGGTTGGTCCCCTGGTGCTCCGCTCCGAGGGTGCCATCACGATGGACAGGCGTTATCAGGGCGACTTTATGGTGTACCCGACTGGCTATACGGAAAAACACGGCATACAGTACCTGGTGGGCACGGATTTCTCCATCCTGGGTACCACCTTTGGCTTGCAGTTCATACAGGACATAATCCTGGACCACGAGTCGGCCTTGATGAACGATGAGTTCACCAACACGGCCACGATTGCCATGGTCCGCACCTTTGCCCGGGAGACTGTAAGGCTGGAGATGCTGGCCTATGTCGGCATGGCAGAGCCTGACGCCCTGTTGAAGACCCAGCTGGTCTGGAAGATGACCGATGCCTTCGAGCTGTCCGGCGGAGCCTGGCTGTTCTTCGGGGAAGAAGGCCAGTTCGGCCAGTACGACGGCAACGACAGTGTGTTTGCGGGGGCCAAGGTTTCGTTCTGAACCGGGCCCTCGGCTGACTCATTCCAGGGCCAGCCGTGCCCTGGCCAGTTCAAGCCTGGCAAGGATCACGCCCAGCCTGGCAGTAGCTTCATTTTCTTCTTCCTCTGCCAGTTCATCGGTGAGCAACTCCCCCAGGCGGTGGAGTATCCGGGCCTGGGCCAGGTCCAGGCTTGCCGCTGCAGCTATGGCCTCTGCCTCGATGAGGCTCAACCTTGCTATTTCGGCATCCACAATGGCCTGTCCGCGTGCCAGGGCCTGGGCTTCCAGAGCCTCATCAAGAGCTTCCCTGAGGCGGTCAAGTTTATCCTTACGGTCAGAATAGTACTGCCCGCTCAGGGTCTTGTAGTCCAGGTTCAATGCGCCGGCAAGGGAGAAGGCCCCGGTGGTGGATATAGTGGCATTCAGGGTAAGTGGCCCGGAAGAATCGCCGAACCAGGATGAAACCTCTTCCCTGGCCAGTGAAGCCTGGGCGGCAAGTACGGCCTTTGACGGGCTTGATTCAGCCGGCACCGCCCATGCTTCATGGATCAGGGCATTGATGGAATCAATCCCCAGTACCGCTCCTGCACTGATGGCTTCTCCGATGCTGCCTCCTGCCTGGTCTGCCAGTAGGTAGCGCTTGTTTGCCGCCAGCGCGATGTTCTTGTTGTAGCTGGCTTCCGCTTTGGGGACAGCTGCCCGGGCTCGCGCCAGGGCAGCCGCCCCCAGTTCACCCCGGATGGCCAGTTCCTGGCTTCGGGCAAGGGCAGTCCGGGTGCGATCGAGGGCTGCCTTCGATGCCTCACGGCTGGCTTCGGCGCTTATGGTATCCATGAAGGCTCCCATAGCCGTTATTGCGGCTTCCTTCCTGGCCGCATCCAGGCTTATGCCAGCCTGATCCAGTTCAAGATCCAGTTTCATTCCCGCGCTGTCAACGGCGAAGGGCGACCAGGAGGCATTGGCACCGGCTGAGGCCTGACTGTCCTGGATCAGGTCTGTCTGACCTGTCACACTCAGGGAAAGGGCCGATGAAGACAGGATCGGCAGGCTCAGACTGGCCCCGGCTGTATAGGGAGCAGTGGTGGGAACGGTTGCCGTCTCTTCGAGGAAATTGCCTTTCCAGGAACCCTCCAGCCTGGCAGCGGCTTTCTTCCAGGCAGCGCTGTCGGCGATGGCCTTTACTGCCGCTTCGTAGGCGTCCTCGGCGGTACCCACGCTTTTGGCCTCCTTTTGGGCTGAGGCTGCCACCTGCTGGATGCTGATGCTTGGAGGTGCCATTGCTTCCTGGGCCAGGGCCTGGTTGCCAATGCCGTTCAGGACGATCAGTATCGCCATCAGCACTGCCGAGGCGGCTGTCTTGTGCTGTG